>DATIPL010000765.1:0-2690 GCA_035471965.1 Gammaproteobacteria bacterium | reverse complement strand
GCTCGTCGAAGTGGTCTCTCAGGCGAGCTGCGGTGATCCCGACGCCGAGTAACTGATAAACAAAAGTGGCGACAAAAAAGAAATTGTTTTGAGCATCTCCATATGCTTCGGCGCTCATCCCTTTCTTCTATGCCCCGCCCTGATGCTTGCTAGAATCGCGCCCCATGAAACTCCTGGTGCTTGCGGGTGACGGCATCGGCCCCGAGATCACGACGGCCTCGGTGCAGGTGCTGGAAGCCGCATCGGATCGCTTCCGCTTAGGGCTGGACTTCGAGCACGGAGCGATGGGCCACGCCGGCATCGAGCGGCACGGCCACGCGCTGCACGAAGAAGTGCTTAGGCGGGCGCGCGACGCCGACGGCGTGGTGATGGGCCCGCACGACGCCAACAGCTATCCGCCAGAGCAAAGAAGCTACCCCAATCCATCGAGCATCATCCGCAAGGAGCTCGATCTGTTCGCCAACATGCGCCCCGCGAGGACGCGGCCCGGCGTTCCCGCGCACGTGGAAAACATGGATCTGGTGATTGCGCGGGAGAACACCGAAGGCTTCATGCCGGACCGCAACATGTTCCGCGGTCACGGCGAGTTCATGCCCTCGCCCAAGCTCGCACATTCAATACGCAAAATCAGCTACGAGGGCAGCGCGCGGATCACGCGCGCGGCCTGCGAGCTCGCCATGCAGCGGCGCAAAAAAGTGACGTTGCTGCACAAGGCCCACGTGTTCAAGCTGAGCGACGGCCTGTTCCTCGAGGCCGCCCGCGACGTGCTCGCGGACTATCCGCAGATCGAGGCCGAGGAAGTGATCGTGGACGCGATGATGGCCCTCGTCGTGCGCCGGCCCCAGAGCTTCGACGTGGTGGTCGCCACCAACCTGTACGGCGATCTGCTCTCCGACCTCACGGCGGAGCTGAGCGGCGGGCTCGGCATCGGCGCTTCGCTCAACTCGAGCCTGGAGCGGGCCGTGGCGCAGGCCGCCCACGGCTCGGCGCCGGACATCGCAGGGCGCAATGTCGCCAACCCGACGGCGATGATCCTTTCCTGCGCCATGCTGCTGGCGTGGCTCGCCGCGCGGCACGGGCGCCCGGCGTTTCGCGAGGCGGGGGAGCGCATCGAAGCCGCCGTCGACGCGCAGCTCGAGGAAGGACGCACGCGGGATCTCGGCGGCGAACTCGACACCGACGCCTTCGCAGAGAGGGTCGCGCGCCGGGTGTAGCGAATTCCGGGGACAGTATACCTATTTCTTTTGGCTCTTCTTTTTTCGCCCGGGTCGACGACGGGCGAGCCTTCGGCCGGTGAAGCGTTCCAGCCGCTGAACGAATTTCTCGTCGCCCAGCGGCCGGCCGGTGCGCGAGTGTTTCGCGATGTGCGCGCCGATCGCGCCGTCGCCTCCTTCGAACAGATAGGCCGACCAGTCGTCGATTCGCGACAACATCGGCTGCACCTCCACCAGCCCGTCGTCCCGGCCGCTCATATGGGCCGCGGCGCTGGACCAGGGCCAGTTCTGGGGGCGTCGGCACAGCCGCGCGGCGACCGGGTTCCGTTCCACGTAGCGCGCGGCCGCCATCAGATACGCCTCATCCATCGGAAAGGAGTGAAAACGCTCCTGCCACAGGTGCCCGCGCCATTGATTGCGGAGGTTCACGGCCCGAGTATAGCGGCGGTGGGCCTCACCCAGCGCCTTGCGCAATCCAGCGGCGTGCGAAGGCACCATCACCAGGTGCACGTGGTTGGGCATCAGACAATAGGCCCACACCCGCGTCCCCGCCTTGCGGCAGAACTCGGACAGAAGCTTCAGGTAGGCTGTGTAGTCGTCGTCAGCGAAAAAAGTCCGCTGGCGACGATTGCCCCGCTGCGTGACGTGGTGGGGAAAAAATGGAACAACGATACGGGCAATCCTGGCCATCTCCTTACCTCCTTGTATACGAGCGACCTCATCGAATTAAGTATACTGTCCCCCGATTCTGAACGGGAGGTGCTGGGCATGATCAGTAAGATTCTGGTGGCGATTGACGGCTCGTCTGCGTCGAACAGGGCCGTTGCCCTGGCGATCGATCTGGCAATGAAATATGACGCCTCGATTCATTTTCTGAATGTCATCAGGGATATGCAGGTGCCGCCGCAACTGATGAAGATGGCGAAGGTCGAAAAGATCGGTCAGGGTCGAGTGGATGTGCTCGAGTTTGTGGCCAACCAGATCCTCGGCGATGCCGAGCAGCGGGCCAAGAATTCAGGCGCCAAGAAGATTCAAAAAACGATCGAGCATGGTGATCCCGCCACTGCAATCATCAAGCGGGCGAAACGACACAACATCGACCTGATCGTTTTAGGAACCCGCGGACTCGGCAAGATAAAGGGCGCGCTCTTGGGCAGCGTCTCCAGAAAAGTCGCGAATATCTGCGACGTCAACTGCGTTATCGTTCGCTGATTTTCGGGGACAGTGATTTTCGATTTTCGGGGACAGTATCTGAGGTATCCCCACAAAAAGCCGATCGAATTCAACGATTTAAGTTTTGAGTTAAATGGAACCTGCATGGCGTCAGGCGATTTAATCCATTGCTGAGGTCGAAGATTGCCAGGAGGACGCCATGCAGGCGGTGTGGGTGACTCGGGTAGGGCGCAATAAGCGAAGCGCATTGGGCCGGATTTCGACCTTCGTGGCTCCGCCCTCGCCGACCCTCGACGTTCCCGT
>DATIPL010000764.1:0-4952 GCA_035471965.1 Gammaproteobacteria bacterium | reverse complement strand
AGGAGCGTCTTGATGCGCGCGATCTCGCGGCGCACCACCTTCACCTGACTCGGCCGCGAGAGCTGGCCGGTCCCCTTCTGCATGCGCAGGTTGAACGCCTCGCGGGAAAGCTCGTCCAGCTCCTTGGCGAGGTCATCGTCGCTTTTTCCTCTCAAGTCCTGTGCCTTCATTCAATATACCGTCCGCTCCGTGAAGGTGGTTTTTACCGGCAGCTTGGCCGCCGCAAGTCGGAACGCCTCCTGGGCCAGGGCCTCGTCGACTCCCTGGATTTCGTAAATCATCCGTCCCGGCTGGACCTGCGCCACCCAGTACTCCACGTTGCCTTTGCCCTTTCCCTGACGGACCTCCAGCGGTTTCTTGCTGATGGGCTTGTCGGGAAAGATTCGAATCCAGATCTTTGCCCCGCGCTTCACGTGCCGGGTTATCGCGCGTCGCCCCGCTTCCAGCTGGCGGGCGGTAATCCGACCGCGCGCAGTGGCCTTGAGTCCGTATTCACCGAAGCTCACCTTGTTGCCCACCAAGGCTTTGCCGCGGTTTCGGCCTTTTTGCTGTTTACGGAACTTTGTTCGCTTCGGTTGCAGCATGGTCCAACCCGGTCAGCTCGCCGCCGCCTGCTCGGCCTCGGCAGCTTCACTCTCCTCCGCCTTCTCGAATACTTCTCCCTTGAATATCCACACCTTCACGCCAATCACGCCATAAGTCGTGCGCGCCTCCGCCAAACCGTAGTCGATATCGGCGCGCAGGGTGTGCAGCGGGACCCGGCCTTCGCGGTACCACTCGGAGCGGGCGATTTCGGCGCCGTTCAATCGGCCACTCACTCTGACCTTGATGCCTTCCGCCCCCAAACGCATGGCGTTGGTGACCGCACGCTTCATCGCGCGCCGAAACATGATCCGTCGCATCAGCTGCCCGGCAATGCTTTCCGCCACCAGGTAGGCGTCCAGTTCCGGCTTGCGCACCTCTTCGACGCCTATGTTCACCGGCACGCCCATCATTTTCGATACTTCCTGTCTCAGCGCCTCGATGTCCTCGCCCTTCTTGCCGATGACGATGCCCGGACGGGCGGTATGGATGACGATTCGGGCGTTCTTTGCCGGTCGATGAATCTGTATGCGGCTGACGGAGGCATGCGCGAGCTTCTTGCGAATGAAGTCGCGAACACGAATGTCCCGATAGAGATTGTCCGCGTAGTCGGCGCGCTCAGCGTACCAGACCGAGTTCCAGTCTTTGACGATTCCCAGCCGAATTCCCGTCGGATGTACTTTTTGACCCATCGAGCTGCCTCTCAGTTGTCGGAGACCGTTAGCGTGATATGGCTGGTCGGCTTCAGTATCTCGTTCGCCCGGCCGCGTGCCCGAGCCCGCCAGCGCTGATAGGTAGGACCCTGGTCGACGCAGATGGTGCTGATCTTGAGCTCATCGATATCCGCGCCTTCGTTGTGCTCGGCGTTGGCGATGGCCGATTCCAGCACCTTCTTGATCACCCCGGCGGCTTTCTTGTTGCTGAATTCGAGCAGCTCCACCGCGCGTTCCACGGGAAGACCCCGGATTTGATCCGCAACCAGCCTCGCCTTCTGCGGAGACAATCGCACGAACTTGAGCTTTGCCGATGCTTCCATGGTCATGCCTCGGGCTTCTTCACCTTTCGGTCGCCGGAATGGCCCTTGAAGGTTCGTGTCGGCGCGAACTCACCCAGCTTGTGCCCCACCATGTTCTCGGTGACCAGCACCGGCACGTGTTGACGACCGTTGTGGACGGCGATTGTGAAGCCGACCATGTCGGGCACAATCATCGAACGCCGCGACCAGGTCTTGATCGGACGTTTACTGTTCGAGGCGCGCGCCTCACCGACCTTCTTTGCCAGGTGGTAATCGACGAACGGGCCTTTCTTGATTGAACGCGGCACTCGCTTACCTCCCGACTCGCTTCCTTCTGCGCCTCAAGATCATGCCGTCCGTACGCTTGTTCTGGCGCGTCTTGTGGCCCTTGGTGGACTGTCCCCAGGGAGTCACCGGATGCCGGCCTCCGGAGGTTTTGCCTTCGCCGCCGCCGTGGGGATGATCCACGGGATTCATGGCCACACCGCGAACGGTGGGCCGCTTTCCTCTCCAGCGGGTCGCGCCGGCCTTGCCCAGCGACCGAAGGGTGTGCTCGGCGTTGCCTACTTCACCTACCGTGGCCCGGCACTCGATGGGCACCCGGCGGATCTCCCCCGAGCGCAGGCGCAAGGTGGCGTGCAGGCCTTCCCGCGCCACCAGCTGCACTGCCGCCCCGGCGCTGCGTGCGAGCTGCGCGCCCTTACCCGGCTGCAGCTCCACACAGTGCACCACGGTGCCCACGGGAATGTTTCTCAACGGCAGCGCGTTTCCGTTCTTGATCGCCGCCGAGGGTCCGGAGCCCAGCTCGTCCCCCACGGACACGCCCTTGGGCGCGATGATGTAGCGCCTCTCACCGTCGGCATACAGCACCAGGGCCAGATGCGCGCTGCGATTCGGGTCATACTCGATGCGCTCCACTCTGCCCGGCACGCCGTCCTTGTCCCGCTTGAAATCCACCGTACGGTAGCGGCGCTTGTGCCCTCCTCCGCGGTGGCGCGTGGTGATTCGGCCGGCATTGTTGCGTCCGCCCTTGCGCGATTTCTTCTCCAGCAGACCGCCGAAGGGCTCGCCCTTGTGCAGCTCTTTGGTCTTGACCTTGACGACGAAGCGACGTCCCGGTGAAGTTGGTTTGGTCTTAATCAGCGCCATGACGTCAACTCCATTTATTCGCCACCGAGAAAATCGATGTCGTGACCCGGCTTCAAGCGCACGTAGGCTTTCTTCCATGCCGGCCGGCGGCCGACGTTTCCCATAAAGCTCTTGTACTTGCCGAGCATATTCGCCGTGGACACACTCTGAACCTCGACTTTGAAGAGCTTCTCCACCGCATGCTTGATCTCGCGCTTACGCGCATCCACGCGAACCTTGAACACCACCTGGTTCGAGGAATCTGCAACACGGGTGGTTTTCTCCGAGATGTGCGGAGAAATCAGAATGCTCGTCAATCGCTGCTCGTTCATGCCAGCCGCGCCTCCAGCTGTTTCAACGCAGGTAGCGTAATCAGCACCTTGTCGAATGCCAGTAGGCTGACGGGGTTCGCCTGGGCGGCCTGTATGACGGCGGTCCAGTGAAGATTGCGCGCCGCCAGCTGCAGGTTGGGGTCCTCGGCATCGACCACGATGAGCGCGTCTTTCAGCGAAAGCGCATTGAGCTTTTCCACCAGTGAGCGGGTCTTCGGCGCCTCCACGGTGAAGCTTTCCACCACCACCAGACGTTCCTGACGCACCAGCTCGGAGAGAATCGAGCGCATGGCGCCGCGGTACATCTTCCTGTTGACCTTCTGCGAGAAGTCTTTCGGACGGGCGGCGAATGTGACCCCGCCGCCTCGCCAGATAGGACTGCGGATACTGCCGGCCCGTGCGCTTCCGGTGCCCTTTTGCCGCCAGGGCTTCTTTCCACCGCCGCGCGCGTCCGCGCGGCTCTTTTGCGCCTTGGTCCCTGCGCGGGCGCTGGCCATGAACGCCGTCACCACCTGGTGAACCAGCGGTTCGTTGAAATCGACGGCAAATGCGGAGTCGGTCACTTCGACCTTGCCCTTCGCCTTTTTACCGGCATCACTGATGAGCCCGAGCTGCATGATCGTTCCTCAGCTTCCTCTGCGCTTCGCCGCGGGTCTGATGACAACGTCGCCGCCACGAGGCCCGGGCACGGCGCCCTTGACGAGAAGTACGTTCTGATCCTCACGTATCTGCACCACTTCAAGATTCTGCGCCGTGCGCCGCACGTTACCCATCTGTCCCGCCATGCGCTTACCTTTGAACACGCGGCCGGGCGACTGGTTCTGGCCGATGGAGCCCGGCGCACGGTGAGACAGCGAATTGCCGTGGGTTGCGTCCTGAGTGGCAAAGTTATGGCGCTTGACCACGCCGGCAAAACCTTTGCCGATAGTGAACGCCTGGGCGTCCACGATCTGGCCGGCTTCGAAAATGCTCGCGCCGATTTCGTTGCCGACCTCCAGACCTTCACCTTCATCATCCGAAAGGCGGAACTCCCATAAGCCCCGGCCCGCTTCCACCTTGGCCTTTGCAAAATGGCCGGCGGCGGGCTTGTTCACCCGACTCGCGCGACGCGTTCCGGCGGTCACCTGAATTGCGCGGTAGCCGTCCGCGTCCAGCGACTTGAGCTGTGTAATGCGGTTGGGCTGAACCTCGATAACGGTGACCGGGACTGATTCTCCGTCCTCGGTGAACACCCGGGTCATGCCGGCTTTTCTTCCTACGATTCCGATGGGCACTTTTCGTATACCTTCCATACTCTGCTTTCGATTACGCTCTGGGAGAGTGACATGTGACAAGTAACATGTAACAAGTAAGAACAAGGCAGAGCCCTCTTACATGTTACATGTTACTTGTTACATTTTACTGTTCCAGAACCTCTCTAATACTCTGCTCTATCAGTTCAACTTAATCTGCACGTCCACGCCCGCCGCAAGATCCAGCTTCATCAGCGCGTCCACCGTCTTGTCGGTGGGATTTACGATGTCGAGAATGCGCTTGTGGGTGCGGATCTCGTACTGGTCCCGGGCGTCCTTGTTCACGTGGGGTGATACCAGCACCGTGTAGCGCTCCATCCGAGTTGGCAGCGGAATGGGCCCTTTCACCATGGCACCGGTGCGCCTCGCGGTCTCCACGATCTCCACCGCCGACTGGTCAATCAGCCGGTGGTCGAAGGCCTTGAGGCGGATGCGGATGCGCTGATTTGCCATCGCCGCTACTCGAGGATCTTGGCGACCACGCCCGCGCCAACGGTGCGGCCACCCTCGCGTATCGCGAATCGAACCCCCTCCTCCATCGCAATCGGCGCGATGAGGTTCACCTTCATCTGAATGTTGTCACCAGGCATCACCATCTCAACC
>DATIPL010000763.1:0-5646 GCA_035471965.1 Gammaproteobacteria bacterium | reverse complement strand
AGAGTGTGCAGCACGAGCTGGCGATGGGAGTAGTAAACGCCCTTGGGATCGCCGGTGGTGCCGGTGGTGTAAAAGGCGGTTGCCAGGGTGTGCTCGGGGAAGTCCTCGAACGTATAGTGCTCGCCTGCCGCCTCCAGCGTCTGTTCGTATTCCGCCACGGGATTTATTTCCGATTCAGTGCCGCCTCCATTGTCTCGCAGCAGCACCACTGGAATGTCCCGCTCGAAACGCGAACGGATCTTCGCCAGCACGGGAAGGAAATCCGCGTGCGCCAGGATGAGAGCGTCCTCGGCGTGATTGACGGTGTAGAGGATCTGATCCGGAGAAAGGCGGACGTTGATGGTGTGCAGCACGGCCCCCATCATCGGCACCGCGAAAAAACATTCCAGGTAACGATGGCTGTCCCAGTCCATCACCGCCACCGTGTCACCGGGCCGCACGCCGAGCGTTTCCAGCGCGCCGGCGAGTCTGTGGATGCGCCTGTTCAAGCCGCGATAGTCGTAGCGGAAGCGGTCCGCGTAGACGATGCGCTGGCCGGGACGCGTAGCCAGCGGCGTGTGCAGCAGATGACGGATGATCAGCGGGAAGTCATAGGTTTCGCTTGAAGATCCGTTCATGGGCGGCATTGCGTCGTCGAAAGCCGAAGATGCCGTCTAAAGCAGACCGACCACCGCGCCGGTAAGGGAAGTCGCCAGGGTGCCGCCGACAATGCTCTTGAATCCCAGCGAGACGATCTCCTCGCGGCGGTCCGGAACCATGGTCGCGAGGCCGCCAATCATAATCCCGAGACTACCAAAGTTGGCGAAGCCGCAAAGCGCGTAGGTCATGATGAGCCGGCTGCGCGGATCCAGCGCATCCGCCGGCAGATTGACCATTTCGCTGTAGGCCAGGAACTCGTTGAGCACCGTCTTGATGCCCATGAGCGCCCCGGCGGTGAGCGCCTGGTCCCAGGGCACGCCCATGAGCCACACCACCGGCGCCATCAGCACTCCGAGTATGCGTTCGAGGGTGATCGGGTCGCCGCCGACATCGGGCAGCGTGCCCAGAATCAGGTTGACCAGGTGCACCAGCGCGACGAGCACCAGCAGCATGGCCACCACGTTGATGTAGAGCCGCACCCCGGTCTGTGTGCCCTGCGTCACCGCGTCCATGGCGCTGCTGACGTCGTCCTGGATCGACAGAGCCGCCGCCGCCGGCGGTCCTTCCTGCGGCACCATGATGCGCGCCACGGTGATCGCCGCCGGCGCACTGATGAGCGACGCCACCAGCAGGTGGCCGGCCGCGTCGGGAACCACCGGGCCGAGGATAGCGGCGTAGAGCACCAGCACGGTGCCGGCGATGGTTGCCATCCCGGTGCACATGAGCACGAAAAGCTCGCTGCGGGAGAGTCCTGCCAGATAAGGACGGATGAAAAGCGGCGCCTCGACCATGCCGACAAAGACATTGGCGGCGGCGCTCAGGCCCACGGCGCCGCCGACGCCGAGAGTCTTTTGCAGCAGATATGAGAATCCTCGCACCATCAGGGGCAGGATGCGCCAGTAGATGAGCAGGGAGGTGAGCGCGCTGACGACGATGATGAGCGGGAGCGCGCGAAAGGCGAGGATGAAGCTCGCGCCGGGCCGCGTCTCCTCGAAGGGCAACGGATCGCTGGCGAGGTAGCCGAAAACGAAGCCGCTTCCGGCTTGAGTCGACTGCTGCAGCGCGAGCACGCCGTGATTGATGCCGGCGAAAGTCGCTTTCAGCGGCGGCAGCTCGAGCAGCAGGAAAGCCAGCGCGACCTGGATGGAGACCCCGACCGCGCCGATTCTGAACGCGCCGATGTCGCGACGCTCGCTCAAAAGCCAGGCGACGAGGACGAAGCCTATCAATCCGAGCAGGCTCTGAAGGGTTCCGGGCACCGCTCGCTCACTGCCGTCCGGCAGCGCTCACGGGCCGGCTTCGAGGCGCTGCCGCACCGTTGCCAGCGCGACGCAGGTGACGAAGACCTGCATGGCTTTGTCCACGTCTTCGAGCGCCGGATAGCTCGGCGCCAGGCGAATGTGGCTGTCGTCCGGGTCTTCGCCGTACGGGTAAGCTGCGCCCGCCGGGGTGAGCTTGACCCCCGCATCTCCGGCCAGGCGCACCACTTCCTTTGCAAGGCCCGGAAGGGTGTAGAAGGAGACGAAGTAGCCGCCCTGCGGCGTGGTCCAGCTGCCCATACGTCGATTTCCCAGCGCCTCCTGCAGTCTCGACTCCACGCATTCGAATTTGGGGCGCAGGATCTCCGCGTGGCGGCGCATGTGTTCCCGAACGCCGTCGAGGTTTTTCAAGAACTTCACGTGGCGCAGCTGATTCACTTTATCGGGGCCGATGGTGAGTACCGAAAGTCGTTTCTTGAAGTTCGCGAGCGTTTGCCTGGAGGCCGCGAGAAAGGCCATGCCGCCGCCGGCGAACGTGATTTTAGAGGTGGATGCGAACTGGACAATCTTGTGCTCGCTCTTTCTTCCGCGGCAGAGATCCATCAGGTTCTTGACCGGCACGGGAGAGCCGTCGAGGGCGTGAACGGCGTAGGCGTCGTCCCACATGAGCCTGAAGTCCGGTGCCGCCTTTTCCAGAACGGCGGCAATTCGCTCCACGGTGGCATCGTCATACGTCTCGCCGCTGGGATTCGAGAATCGTGGAACGCACCACATGCCCTTGATGCGCGGATCGTCCTCGATCATGCCTTCCACTGCTTCCATATCCGGTCCGCTTCCCGTCATCGGCACGTTGAGCATCTCGATACCGAGATCCTCGCAGATGGCGAAATGCCGGTCGTAGCCGGGAACGGGGCAGAGGAACACCGGGCCGCCGGAGGTCTCCCGCCACGGCCTGGCATCGTCGGCGGCGCCGTAGAATGCCGCGTGCATGAGATAGAGGTACATGAAGGTCAGGCTGCTGTTGCCACCGGCCAGCACTTCTTCCGCGGGAACACCCAGAAGCTCGGCGCCCAGCGCGCGGGCCTCCGGGATCCCCTCCAGTCCCCCGTACCCGCGCACGTCAGTGCCGTCAGGCAGGGTGAAGTTTCCGCCGATGATTTCGTCGAGACCGGAAGCGAGGTCCAGCTGGGCGATACTCGGCTTGCCACGGGTGAGGTCGAGATTGAGCCCGGCCGCCTGGTGGGCGGCATACTTCCGGCTGAGCTCAGCTTCCTGCGCGGCGAGCTCGTTCTTGGGTTGCGAGGTTGCGTTCACGGGACGTCCTCGGGTGTTGGAAAATTCGGCGTCAAGCCTCGGGCCGGTTCATGCTGAAAACGTTGTCGACCACGGTGTAATCCATGTAGCCGAGACGGGCGATTGGCCGCAGCACCGCCATGTCGATCAACCCGTCTTTGATCACGGAGTCTTCGATGTGAATACCGATCACCCGACCGAAGACGACGGTGTTGGGCTCATCGGCATTGCTGGAGGGCAGCGGCACCGTCTTGAGCCAGAGGCACTCGAGGTGCACCGGGCTTTCTGCCACCCTCGGCGGCTTCACCAGCATTGAGGGGGTCGGCGTCAAACCCGCCACCTGAAATTCGTCTATGTCCCGGGCGAGTCTCGCCGAGGTTGCGTTCATCTTTTCCCGCAGCGTGAAAGTGGCGAGATTGCATACGAATTCACCGCTCTCCTCTGCGTTCTTCGCCGAGTCCTTGAGCCCGCCTTCGAAGTGGGTGCCGTTGGCCGAAAACATGACCATCGGCGGGTGAGAGGCGACCGCGTTGAAGAATGAGTAAGGCGCCAGATTGACGCGGCCTTCAGCGTTCTGGCTGCTGATCCAGCCGATGGGTCTTGGCACCACCAGGGACTTGAAAGGATCCCGCTTCAGGCCGTGATGATTGTGGGTCTCATAGAACATTCCCGGGCGCGAACCTTCAGCGGGCTCCGCGCACCTCCCGCGTGGTAATCAGAAAGCTGTCTCCGCCGCCCTGGATTTCCACCCGGATGAAGCTGATGGTGTACTCGTGCTCCGCGCCCCTGGTGACCACGTCGACCTCTTCGACGATCTCGAGGGGCGTAAACGAGTCCACCCGCATCTCGCAATAAGGCGACGCTGAAAGCGCGGAAAACCCGGGGCGCACTCCGTACTTGCGGAAGATGTTGGCGATCTCCGCCACCTCGCCCCGTGTGGTGCAAAAGTTGCCCTGCTGATTCGCGCGCATCTCGCCCAGGGTGTAAAACCAGATCTCGGTTGCGGATGAGATGGAAGAGACCGCCAGCAGCAACGCCACGCCCGCGGGAGCGAGCAGTCGACGAGTGATGAGAATCGGCATCATGGCTTTGAATCCAGGTGCGGTGCAGCGCTTTCCGGCCGGAGCCAGAATGTTAGGGCCCAGCGGGGCGCAGGTAAACCGGCAACCGCGGATCCCTTCAGCCGGCCAGCACCAGCATCAGAACCCCGACTGCGATAAGCGCCATTCCGCCGAGCTCGAGGACGTTACTGCGCTCACGGAAGAAAAAGGTGGACACGCCCAGGGCGAAGACGAACTCGATCTGGCCCAGGGCCTTGACATACGCGGCCCTTTCCAGCGTCATGGCGGTGAACCAGCCGATGGATCCGAGCGCTGAGGTCAGGCCGACAAACAGACATCCGCGCCAGCGTTGAAATATGGCGCCGAACTGGCGCGCGTTCGTGATTCCCACGTAGCCCGCGGTCATTGCCGTTTGGACGGTCACCATGGTCACCAGGGTCATGCCCGCGCTGATCTGGAAGTTATCAATCTCCAGTGAAAGGCTCGCCCTGCGCAACGATAGCGAAGCGAGGGCGAAGCACAACCCGGACGCGAGACCCACCGCCGCGGCCGGGTTCCAGAGTCGCTGCAACAACGTAATCGCTTCAATTTGAGTACGGGCGACGGTGAGTACCACCACCCCGGAAACGCTCACCAGGATCGCGGCCCACCCGGGGAGCGTAATCAGCTCGCCGAAGAACAGAGCGCCGACCAGGGCGGTGAGAAACGCTTCGGTGCGCGCGTAGGTGGTGCCTACGGCGAAATTTCGCAACGAGAAAAGGTATATCAACAGCGCCGTGGCGACGACCTGGGTCACGCTGGCGATAATGGCGAAAACCCAAAAGGTCGCATTGGTTTCCGGCAATCCCGCCTGATACCACCGCGACACGGCAAAGAGATAGGCCAGGGCAAACGGCAGCCCGAAAAGAAAGCGCACCAGGGTCGCCGCAACGGGGTCCATGTGAACGCTCAACTGTTTTTGCCCCGCGGTACGCACCGTCTGCATGACGACGGCAAACAGGGTCAGGAAGATCCAGAGATGAGCGCTCACAGAATGTCAGTCGTTGGCAGCCAGCGACGAGTCGAGAGCCACCCGTCCCGGCAGACCGGCGGGGAACGACGGTTGGATTTTTCTACGCGTTTTCCTCTAAGCGAGCTTTGGTCGAATTATCCCGGTACACGCCGACTTCGCGAGGATCGACTCCGAGCGCCCGGCACACCGCCTCGATTTCGACTTCGTCAGTGCGGGATTTTTCCCCCTTGGCTTCGGCAACGGCGAGGCACATGCGCACCAGCAGCGCTGCCGAATCGGGGTTTCCGGTTACGGCTCTTACCGCGTCCAGTGCCTTTTGGCGGCCATCAGCAGGTAATTCCAACAGTGACCTTGAATAGTCGTTGAACAGGTCCACGCCTTC
>DATIPL010000762.1:0-7604 GCA_035471965.1 Gammaproteobacteria bacterium | reverse complement strand
GTGCTCACCGGAATGGCCATCATCCCGGTGGTCGCGGCCGTGCTCTTCGGCGCGCGCTATCTTCGTCGCAGTATCAGCCGGGAAGAGCAAAACATCTGACCCTGCCGGCGCCCTACCCCCCGTGCGGTTCGAGGCATCGATCCCAGTAGGGCGTATCGCCAAATCTCGACTGCAGGAACTCGACGAAGGCGCGCACGCGGCGGGAGAGATGCCGCGCTGAAGGATAGACGGCATAGGCGTTGAATTCCGACCAGGAGTAGTCGCCTAGGAGCGGCACGAGATCGCCGCTTTCGATCGCCTTGTAGACGATGAAGGTCGGCTGCCGGATCACACCGAATCCGGCGATGGCGGCGTCCCGGAGATAGTCGCCATTGTTGGCCTCCAGACGCGTCCCGATTCGGACCGCTCCGCGGCTGCCGTCGGGCGCGCTGTACTGCCACGGTGAATCCGGAAGGTTCGTATAGTGAAGACAGACGTGGCCTTCGAGTTCCCGAGGCGTTGTCGGTGTACCGTGGCGCTCGAGATATCCCGGGCTGGCGCACACGACCTCCCGAATGGGCGTGAGCTTACGCGCGATGAGGGACGAATCCTCGAGCCGCCCGATCCGTACCGCCAGATCGAAGCCCTCCTCCACCAGGTCGACCATGCGGTCGTTGAAGTCGATGAGCAGGCGCACGTCGGAATGCTGAGCGGCAAATTCGTTGATCGCCGGCCCCAGATGAAGCAGGCCGAAGGAGAGCGGTGCTGCGATGCGCAGGCCGCCTTTGAGGGCCGCAGCCTGGGTCGACAGGGTGGCCTCGACTTCCTCCAGATCCGCCACCAGGCGAAGCGCCCGCTGATAGAGCGTACGCCCGCTCTCGGTAAGGCTCAAAGACCGAGTGGTCCGGTTCAGAAGCCTCACGCCCAGATGGGCCTCCAGGTCGGAAATCCGCCGGCTTACGGCGGATTTGGCGGTGTGCATGCGTTCTGCGGCGTGGCTGAAGCTGCCCGCATCCACGACCCGTATAAAGGTCTGCAGCGCATCGAATCGATCCATTTTGTTCTTAAGCTCGAAACAGTGTTTTCCAATTCTGCGTGTTTTTTCTGAAAACAGGAACCGGCATAGTACGCACGCCTGTTCGCGATGCCCGCCGCCGCAGTCGGCAGCCTCCCGGATACTCGAACGCTCAACGCTCGCAGCCATGAGGAAACAGAAAATGAATGCACTGACCCGATTAGCCAGTCCCCTGGGCCGCGTGTTTATCGCGGCAATGTTCATCAGCTCCGGGATCGATAAGATCTCCGGTTACGCCGGTACCCAGGCCTACATGGAGAGCCAGGGTGTGCCCGGTGCGCTGCTGCCGCTGGTCATCCTGGTGGAAGTCGCCGGTGGTCTCGCCGTGGTCGTCGGCTGGCAGACCCGCCTTGCCGCATTTTTGCTGGCGGGCTTTTGCCTGGTTTCGGCGCTGCTGTTCCACCTGGATTTCGACGATCAGATGCAGACGATCATGCTCATGAAAAACGTCGCCATCGCCGGCGGCTTCCTGTTTCTGGTCGCCCACGGCGCCGGCGCTCTGTCCATCGATAACCGCGGCGCCCAATCCTGAGTCGCGTCGCGAAAGTGGAATGCAAAGACAATGAACACCGCAAGGCATAAAGAGAATTCGGTCCACCCGGGTATCCGGCGCGTGGTCGGCGCATTTCGCGGCGTGCCGGCCGAGGACGGCGCAGGGGTGAAGCTCACGCGCATCATCGGCTCCTCCGAGCTCAACATGTGGGATCCCTTCCTGCTCCTCGACCGCTTCGAGTCGGACAACCCGGACGACTACATCGCCGGATTCCCGCCGCATCCCCACCGGGGCTTCGAGACCGTGACCTACCTGCTGGCCGGTCGCCTTCGGCACAAGGACAGCACCGGGCGGGAAGGGGTGATCGAGCCCGGCGGGGTTCAGTGGATGACCGCCGGGCGCGGCATCGTGCACTCGGAGATGCCGGAGCAGGTGGAAGGCCGCCTGGCGGGTTTTCAGCTGTGGCTGAATCTGCCCGCCAGAGACAAGTTGACCGCGCCCCGGTATCAGGAATTCGACGCCGACGCGATCCCGCTGGAGCGTAGAGGCGAAGAAGTTTCTATCCGCGTCATTGCCGGCCAGACCAGCGGGGGCACACGCGGACCGGTAGTCGGCGTGCCGACTTCTCCGCGTTATCTGGATATCGAGCTTCGCCCGGACGGCGTTTTCTCAGAGTCTGTTCCGGCGGATCATGCTGCGTTCGCCTACGTCATCGACGGCGGGGTGGAGGTGCTTGCCGGGCGCGACGTCAACGATCGGCGCATTTCCGCCGGGACGCTGGCGCTGCTCGGCGAAGGCGACCGGATCCAGCTGAGCGGAACGGAGCCGCGAAACCGCCTCCTGCTGGTGAACGCGCTGCGCCTTGAGGAACCTGTGGCGCGCTCCGGACCGTTCGTCATGAACACCCGCGACGAGATCATGCAGGCATACAGCGATTATCAGGCGGGCAGGTTCTAGTCCCGCCGGTTTCGACGAAACGGTGAGCCGATAATCAAGGCCGGTATCCGGCGGGACGAATCACGTTGTCTTCGATCGCGGTCACTTTGCGACATCCCGACGCAGGCCCACCGGCTGCAGATACTGCCGCGGGATCAACCAGGGCGACGGCATACGTCCCAGGCGCACGGCAAAACAGGCGAGGGCATCGCCGGATCCGGGGGTCGAAACGATCTCGCCCAGATCGCCGGGCAACGGTCCGACGGCTTCAAAATCTATGGGACATGCGGGAGAGATCCTTACCCGGTCGCCGATACAAAACTCGGTTGCTGCGAACATCTTGGCTGGCCTCCGACATTGGGCAACGTGAGCGGTCTTGCGAGATTCGAGCCAACATCAATCTGATCCATGGATCAATGATTTACGAAAACATGCCCGTCTCTTCCTGCATCAATTCCGGGCCCCGTATTCGAGAATGCGCGTTCATCGTGCAGGCATCGGGCGGTTCCAGCGGCAACCTTCGCCGTGGGATTTGAATCCGGAATGACGAAAACAAGGCGGTAAGATTAAATCAGTGGCGCGTAATCATAAGCAGCAGGAGTTGAACGGCATCATCGACAGGGATGCCGTCTCACGACTCGAGCACGAGGCACGCGCGCTGGCGTCTGCGCTGGCCGAGTTCGAGCATGAAGCGCGGCGCGTCCGCGATCAGCTCGAACGCCGTGGCGGCCGCGGTTTCGCGCTCGAAGACCGCTTGGAGCGGCTGCAACAGAACATTACGGCCACTCAGCGGGATCTGCAGCGGGTTCGGAAGCGGATCGCAAGTGAAGGCGGCGAAGCCGGTCAGGGGGAGCGGTGCCCCGGATCGAGAGGCACATCGTTCGAGAATCGAAGGAGATAAAAAAAGCCCCGCCGGAGCGGGGCTTTGCCGCCATTCAGGCGGGGCCTCAAGACAAGGCCTGACAAGGCGAGTCGACGTTAATGTTGGCTGCCAATCAGGTAACCCGCGAGGGTGCCGCCAGCAGTGGCGGCGAGATTGCCCCTGCCTTTGCCGACCTTGGAGCCCAGCAGTCCACCGACGGCCGCACCAATCAGCCCGGGTCCGCTAAGACCTGCGCCGCCGTGGTAGTAGCCGCCGGAAGGCGGCACCTCGTACTGCGGAGCCTGGTACTGGGGCTCCATGTACACCGGCTGCGGCTCGGGCGGGGGGTAGTAGTGATGCTCCACCCGCACGCGCTCCACGGGCCTCGGATAGTGGTGCTCCACATAGACCCGCTTCACCGGTCTGGGGTAGTGGTGGTACACGTGCACATTCTTGTGTCCGCGGCGCTTGTGCTTGTAGTGGCCGTAACGGCGACCGGGACGCTCGAAGCCGTCATCGCCGTAGCTCCGATACTTGCCGTATCCATAGCCGTTGCCATTGTCGTGACCGTGATCGGCCGCTGCCGGGAGCACCACGCCCAGGGCCAGCACGCCGCCCGCGGCCAGCGCAGCGATTCGTTTCAGCCCGGACTTCGCACTGTTGCTCTTGGTGTCCATCGTTTGCCTCCTTAAAGGCCGTTTGCCTGAATGATTTCGCGGCGCATCCGTTCGTTTCCCGCCGCGTACGGGAGGCAAGATACGCCAGGCAACCTGAACCGGGCCTGAACTCGGAATGTGAATTGCTTCACAAAGCGGGAAAATTCCGGGGAGAACGCCAGCCGGGGCCGATTCCTCCGGGGTATGGACACTGGCCGGTACCGCGCCGCGATACAGCCGGAGGGCGCGAAGCCGGCGCTCGAGCTCATCCCGGATGCAACTGCCCGCCGAGTCGAGATGGGCGTCGACCGGGCCCATCTTGCCGCGCAGAGGCGTGCGGCAATCGGAGAAGCCGTCGAATGCCGTGCGCACAGCCACGGGGTCTTGCTCGACGTTTCGGATCGCCGCGGCGGCGAAGGCTGAAGCCGGCTCTGCCCGACGGGTCGAAGCAGCGGAGTCGTAGCGATTTCGCGACTCCGGTGCGCCGGAATCGACGACGCTCGCCGTATCCCGAACATCCGAAATGGTAATCTGGCGGCGGAGGCCCGGACCAAGAGAATATGGACGACGCCAATGAGAAGGGTGAAGGCGCGCTTTCCGAGCAGCGCGCGCTGCTCGATCGGCTCGTGACCTGGGAGCACGAGCTTGCGGTGCTCAAGGAGCTCGAGTCCGACCTGGAAGTGGAGCAGATCAGCGCCGACGTCGCGCTCAAAGCCGCCACCTCGAAGCAGGGGATCGCCATCTCGTTGAAACACGGAGAGGAAATCGCCAGGGCCAGGGCGCTAAAGCGGCGACTGGAAACCGCGCTCGAAGGAGGAGCGGCTGAACCGGCGCCTACCGCCGCCGATATGAGGGCCGATATCGAGCGCATGCGCGCCGGCCGCGACGCGCTGGAGTCCTGGCGCGATGCTCCGGAAACGGTCTCGGCCTGGCGGCGTCCGCGGATTGCCAACACTGTTCTCGTCATTGCGTGCGCGGCTGCCGTGTGGGCAGCGATAGCGCTTCACCCGGTGTACCTCGTTCTCCTGGTGCCGCTGGTCATGGCGATTGGTTATTTCACCTTTACCGCCCAGGATGCGGAATGGGTGCGACTGGGTGCAGTCAGGCGTTTTCAGAACACCCGGCTCAAACCGCCTTCGTCGTGGGAAAAAACTCCCGTCGACGTCCGAATTTCTGAGCTCGGTGATGCCGCGGCAAGAATTCAGCAGCAACTGGCCAGGGCCGAGGCGAACAAGGAACAGACGCCGGAGCACGAAGATGACGCCGCCTCCGATCTCGCGCTGTCCATGGATCTTGTGGAGGCCGCCGATGCCTACGCGGCTGCGCTCGCCAAGGCAGGAATCGAAGCAGAGACCGTGGACGAAAATCTCTCCAGGTGGCTGGACCTGGTGTTCGAACGGCACCGCATCGACTGCGAATTGACTCAGGTGAGAGCGAAGCGTGAGTCGCTGTCCCGCGAGGCCGAGGAAGCCAGGGATGCGTTGTTCAGGTTCCTCGCGCTCGCGGACGAGGCCCCTCCGGAAGGACGCGCCGACTCCCAGGCCCTGCGCGCCGGGCTCGAGCGCGTGGCAAATCGCGATTCGTGATTCCCTGCCGGCGTCTACTCGCAGCCGGCCCGCTGATGCGCTCGTACTTCAGCTTCGCCACGGGCAATCGTCGTTTCATTGCGTTCGGATTCCTGGCCGCCTTTTCGTCCAGCTTCGGGCAAACCTACTTTGTCGGCGTCTTTGGACCTGCGATTCAGTCCGACTTTCGTCTGAGTCACACCGCGTGGGGCGCTATCTACATGGCGGGCACTCTGGCTAGCGCATCGCTGCTGCCGTTCACCGGCAGACAAATCGATCGCCTCGACCTGAGGCGTTACACCCTGGCGGTGTTCCTGCTGCTCGGCCTCGCCTGCGCACTCGTCGCCGTGGTTCCGGGCCCGGCCACCCTCATTCTCGCGGTGTTTCTGCTGCGGCAGTCCGGTCAGGGTCTCATGAGTCACGTGGCCATCACCAGCATGGCACGCTACTTCGACGCCGGACGGGGCCGCGCCATCGCGATCGCGACACTGGGATTTTCCGCCGGCGAAGCGCTGTTACCCTTCGCGGGCGTGATCATCATCGGCCTCATCGGCTGGCGGAGCGCCTTCGCTGGCGTGGTCGTGCTGATTGCGTTCATTCTTCTGCCCGCGGCGATGTGGTTGCTCAAGGGGCACGGTCAAAGGCACCGCGAACACCTGGATGCACTGGCCCGACCCGGCCATGGAACCAAGGCGCCGCGGCGTTCCTGGTCGGTTCCCGAAGTGCTGCGGGATGCGCGATTCTATCTGCTGCTTCCCGGACTCCTGGCACCGCCGATGATCATGACCGCCATGTTCTTCCACCACCTGACCCTGGCTGACGCCAAGGGTTGGGCAAATGCCTGGATTACCGGCAACTACATCGTGTTTGCCGCCGCCACCACCTTGACCTCGCTGGCCGCCGGGCAGCTGATCGATCGTCTGGGCGCCGTGCGGCTGGTTCCGCTGATGCTCGCGCCATTGTTCGTGGCGATGATGATGGTGGCCTTCTTGGACGATGCCTGGACGGTGATTCCGTACCTGGCGTTTGCGGGTGTGAATACCGGCCTGGCGCACACTACTGTGGCCGCCATGTGGACAGAGCTTTACGGACTTATGCACCTGGGGGCGATCAAGAGTCTTGCCGCTGCACTGGGCGTTTTCGGATCGGCGCTGGGGCCCGTGACCATGGGCGGGCTGATGGATGCCGGTATGTCGATCGAGAACGTCTGCCTCGCGTTCGCGGCATACACCATTGTCGGCAGCGTGCTGATGGGTACGGCGCTCGGGAGCGCCGGCGCCCGCCTCGGATCCGCCACAAGACGAGCGGAACGCGCTCATGAGTAGGCCCCCATCCTGACCGGCGACATTCGATGCATGGGCGAGCAACGGCAGCGACGAATGCCGACAGTGGGTTCGAAAACTCTGCCGGTCTCCGGCGTGGCGGCAGCGCCCGGGTTTCCGGCTCCCTTCCCGCTTTGCGGTCGTCCCCGCTCCGGGGTAACTTATGGCCCCGTCCCCGCAACGCCCCTTACACTCCGAAGGAGAACGGTCATGAAAAAAAGTATTCCGACGAGTCGGCGGGAGTTCCTTAAAGTTTCGGGCGCAGCGATCGCAGCAAGCGGCATTTACACCCTGCCCTTTGCCGCTTCGGCTCAAAACTTCCCGTCACGCAACATCAACGTCTACGTTCCGACCCGGGAAGGCGGTGGCGCCGACCGCAACCTGCGGGCATTTTCCAACGTATGGAAAAAATACCTCAACACCAATTTCGAGCCGGGTTTCTATCCCGGCGCCTCGGGGCGGGTGGGCTACGAGCTTTACATGGGTAAGGCCAAGGCCGACGGCTACAACCTCATCTTCGGCAATATGGGGCCGGAACTGCTCAACTGGGTGGTGAAGAAACCCACTTTCGAAATCAGCGACTGCGTTTACTTCGGGCGCGTGGATACGGATCCGGGATGCGTCTTCGTGGGCGCCAACAGCCCGTTCAAGCACATAGATGAGATTGTCGAGGCAGGTAAAAAGCGAAAACTCAACGTCGGAACCAGCCGGCTGGC
>DATIPL010000761.1:0-1857 GCA_035471965.1 Gammaproteobacteria bacterium | reverse complement strand
ACCGTGGAATCGGAGAACTTCGAGTCCATTCACAACCATTCGGCCTACGCCCAGGTCCGCAAGAGCAAGTAGCCGCCGGCGTCAAACGAACAGGGTCAGCACGCCGGTGTATCCATAAAGCCGGTCGTTGGAGATCTCTCCGTTGCCGAAGAACCCCGCCAGCGGGAGGCTTCCGATTGCGTTCTGAATGATCTTGAGCTCGCGCGAGTCTGGCCCGAACAGATTCGGCCCACGGGCGACGCAGGAGAAATACACGCCCCCTTTGGGCTCCCCATCGATCCCCTTCTTCAGTTCGCCGAGCATCCTCAGAAGATCGCTCTCTGCCGACGACGCATCCCGCCTGCAGAACATGATCTGCTCCACGTCGTCCAAAAGCTCACCCACGGCAATCGCGCCCCGCTCCGGATCGATTCCCAGAAGATTACGCACCATGTAGTCTCCGGTGTCGCTCCCGGTTACCGGAATGGCCACATGGATCGTGCCTGCAAGCGTTGCCGGATCCACGTTTCCCAGAGCGGCAATGTCCGCGGCGAAAACCTCCACCGCCGGGCGGCCGTCTAGAGTGAGCACCAGGTTGCCGTCGGCGCGCCCGACCGCGTGACGCGGACCGATCGGGGCGCAGCCCTGGCTGAGCCGCGTGCTGACCGCCACCTCGCCGCTGAACAAGACCCCGGAAACGCCGCCTTCGACGATCCCATCGGCCAGCTGGAAATGCGAAAGCCGGGTGCTGGACAAGCCGCCCACCAGGAAACCTCCTCCGAGCCTCGAGGAAAGAGCGGCGATGATCGCTTCCAGGTCGGGGCTGCGCGGATCCCCGTGAACGATTCCGAAGCGTGGCGAGGTCGTGTCAATCCAGCGGGCGATTCCCGTTTCCAAATCCGAAAGATCGGCCTTCGACGTGCTGAAGACGCGGAAATCCGCCTCCGGCAGCGCCAGGGTGAGGAGGACCGCCGCCGGGGTATCGAAATACTCGAGGCCGTCGCAGCAGATCCCCAATCCGACCGTCCCGGTCCAGTGGGCGACGTCGGAGTGCTCGCGCAATCGTTCAAGCGCGGCGGCCGCCTCACCGCCGATTGCCTCGGTGAGATAGCAGAACCCGAGAGTGGCCTCGCGCCCGGCCGGCCCGAGCGCATTCAGGGCGTGATCGACCGCGTCGCGCCAGCTGGCGCCGGAGGCGTGGGCAAAACGAATGCGCATGGGGCCGCTCCCTGGTGAGCGCTCCACTATATCCCCGCTCGCCGGCTCGAGGCACGCACCCTCGGGGTTAAAGCGCCTTTCGGCCGGGCGGGTCAGGGATTCGATGCACCAGGGGCCGGTAAACGTCCGGCTTCGAGGCTCGACGACCGGTTCGGCCCTAAGCCGCCAGGACCACCCCCATGACCAGCGCCGCCAGCACCAGGGCGCAGAATGCTCCCACGAGCAGGGCCTCGGCCAGCAGCCGCCCGAGAGCAGGCAGCGGGCCCTGGCGTTTAGACAGTGTCTGCACCGGTGGCATATTCCCGATGTCCCTCGGTCTTCGTTGAGTTCGACAATGGCGAAAGATAGCGTCCCGGGCGTTCGAAGATGAGGCACCCTGAAGACAAACTATGGCAAAAAAATGGAAACTTGCCCAAGTCCGCGGTGGACCCTTGCCCGGTGAAGTACTCTTAAGCGAGACGGATCAACGTCGCTGCTTGAATCCGGCCGCAGGAGGGCCCATGGGCAGACAGATTGCCATCGTCGAGGACGAGGAAGCGATACGCGAAAACTACGCCGAGGCTTTTCGCCGTCAGGGCTATACCGTCTCCGCCTACGCCGATCGGCAGACCGCTCTGTCCCGGTTTCGCGAACGGCTCCCCGACCTTGCCATACTCGACA
>DATIPL010000760.1:0-1575 GCA_035471965.1 Gammaproteobacteria bacterium | reverse complement strand
CTCGATCAGAACAGATCCGGGTTTGACCGGATCCACGCACAGCAAAAGATCGCGAAATTGCATCGATGGAGCCTCTTGTTTTACTGGGTTGAGTCGACTTACTTCACCACCAGGCACGAGCAGGTTGAAAGCTGTATTACCTTGTGAGAAACGCTGCCGAGCAGAAGGCCCTTCAAATTCGACAGTCCGCGTGTCCCGAGAACGATCAAATCGGCGTCAATCTTTTTCGCCGCGTCCAGAATGGCGTGGGCAGGATTGCCCTCGCACAGCATCACCTCGACGGAGCGGGCGCCTTTCTCACGAGCGCTAGCCGCCGCGCCCTTAAGCAGCCTTTGTCCCAGCGCTTGATGAATCTCGTGGGCCACTGCAGGGGAACTGGCCGCTCTCTCTGCCGTGGCAAGATTACCGAAAACATTGGCGACGTTCTGAGGCGCGGAGGATCGCTGCGCCTCCGTCATATGCTCGATCTCGGCCATGTGGGCGAGCGCCTCCGGAATGGGCCCCGATCCGACGACATGGACCAGATACAGGTCCGCGTTATGGGTTTTTGCCAGATCGCTGGCGGCCTCTACGGCTCTTTGGGCGTTTTCAGAGCCGTCGACGGCGGTAACGATGCGTCTCGGCACTTTAATCTCCTTTGAATCTGAGCCACAGGATAACGTATACGCTTGGCCTTCGGCATGGGTATTGAGTCAGATCAATAGATCAATGAGCCGTCGGCCGCGGGCTGCACGTCAGATCGCGGCAATCGCCCCAGTACGGCGACGGCTGCTGCCGGCGCGCCTCCGACGCGGCGCTGCCGGCGGAGGACTCGGCCAGGCTGCGAAGCCGTTCGGGTGATTTGATCACGACCCGGTTCCTGCGCACCTCGATCAATCCTTTGGCCTGCAATCGCGTCAGCACCCGGCTGACGGTTTCCACCGCGAGCATCAGGTAGCTGCCGATGTCCGTGCGGGTCATGGGCAAATTGATCTCGTTCGGACACAGGCCGAGCCTGGCTTGTCTTCGCGAGATATCTATCAGAAACCATGCCATGCGCTCGTCGGCGGATTTGTGGCCGAGCACGATGAAGGCTTCCTCGCTTTCCCGAATCCGACTGCTCAAACGTGCCATCAACCTGGCCAGGTTGTCCTCGGAAGACAGGCACAGGCGCTGAAGGTGATCGTAGGGGAGGGTGCAAATGCCCGACGTGTCCAGAGCAACGGCGCTGTTGACGTAGCTCTCGGAAGAAACGGAGCACAGCCCGAAAACCTCTCCCGGAAGATAAAAGCCGGTCACCTGCTGATCGCCGTCGGCGGCGAGCCAGTAAGTTTTCACCGCTCCCGAACGAACCATGTAGACGCAATCGAACGGGTCGCCCATGCGAAAGATGTGGGCGCCGCGCCGAACGACGCAGCCGGATATGGCCGAAGACTGCTTGATCTGTCGCTGCTTTTTAGAATCCGTCTTGGCCAGGCAGTCGCGCTGGAAACGGCACGTCTCACAGCTCTGCTGCCGGTCCTTGAGTGTTATGACGTTGCTCGAGTTCCTCATGATGTGTCCCCCTCGTTCTCGAACCGTTGGCAGTCGGGCTTC
>DATIPL010000759.1:0-2241 GCA_035471965.1 Gammaproteobacteria bacterium | reverse complement strand
AACCTACGCAATCGGTGACGTGCAGGGCTGCTATGAAGAGCTTTGCGCCCTGCTCGATCTGATCCGCTTCGATCCGGCGAAAGACCGGCTCTGCTTCGCCGGCGATCTGGTCAACCGAGGTCCGAGCTCCCTCGAGGTGCTGCGTCTGGTCGCCGGGCTCGGCGACCGCGCGCTCAACGTGCTCGGCAACCACGATCTGCATTTGATCGCGGCGGCCGAGCAGGTGCGGGTGCGCAAGGGCGACACCCTCCACGAGATACTCCAGGCGGAAGACAAAGATCGGCTGCTCCAGTGGCTGGTGCGCTGCCCAGTGATGTACCGCGATCCTCGACTGGATTTTTGTATGGTGCACGCGGGGCTGGTGCCCCAGTGGAGCGCGGACGATGCCATGCGTCTCGCCGGCGAGCTGGAAAGCTGCCTGCGCGGGCCCGGCCTGGACGACTATCTCGCCGCCATGTACGGCGGCCAGCCGGATCTATGGCGCGAGGATCTGGAAGGCCAGGACCGGTTGCGCTTTCTCACCAATGTCTTCACCCGGCTGCGCTTCTGCCGCAGCGACGGCTCGCTGGACCTGGAAGAGAAAGGCGTGCCGGGCGAGCAGCCGGCGGGACTCTATCCCTGGTACGCCCATCCGGATCGAAGAAGCCGCGGAGCGAAGATCGTCTTCGGCCACTGGGCGGCGCTCCAGATCAGCGAGGCGGAGGAGAACGAGCACGGCGTGTATCACATCGACCAGGGCTGCATCTGGGGCGGTTCACTCACCGCGCTGCGCATGGACGACATGCGCCGCTTCAGCGTGCCGAGCCGGCAGCCGAAGCGGGGGTGAATCACGACAGGAAACGAAGCCCGCGGCAGAGCGCCCTTCGGCGCTGACCCGCCGGTCCGGCGCAATACGCTTCGCTATTGCGCCCTATGCGCTACGCGTCACGTGTGGGTAACACCCGTTCCAGCGTAATGAAGCTGTAGCCGAACGCGGCGTCGACGCCCGGCTCGATATCCTCGCGCTCGGTTTCTTTCCAATCCTCGTCGTCGATCTCGGGAAAGTACGCGTCGCCTTCGAAGCTTTCGTGGATCAGGGTGAGATGGATGCGATCGGCGCGGGGAAGCGTCTGCTCATAGATGTCGGCGCCGCCGATGATCATGATCTCGTCGTCGCTGGCCGACTCAAGGGCCTCGTCGATGCTTCCGGCCACGGTCACGCCCTCGGGCCTGAATCCCGGGTTGCGGGTGATGACGATGTTTTCTCTCCCGTCCAGCGGCCGCCCGATGGATTCGCAGGTCTTGCGCCCCATGATGATCGGATGCCCCATGGTGATGCGTCGAAAGCGCTTGAGGTCCGGAGACAAATGCCAGGGCAGCGTGTTGTTTCTGCCGATGACGCGGTTTCGCGCCATGGCGACGACGAGGGAGATCTTCACGGAGTGGCGCGCCCGGACGCGTGCCGATGGAGCCGGCGAGTGGGGCGTTTATCAATCATAGGCACTGTGACATGTAAGGGGGATTACGACTTCGCTAAACGTCACGACCTCTTACTTGTTACATCTCACGTGTTACTCAGTAAATCACCTGCGCTCAAGGAAACTCACACGGCGATGGGTGCCGTTATCTTCGGGTGGTGCTTGTAGCCGACCAGCTGGAAATCGTCGTAGCTGAATTCGAAGATGGAGCGGACGTTGGGATTGAGTCGCATCTGCGGCGCGGGATAGGGGCTGCGCTCGAGCTGGGTCTCCACCTGATCCAGATGGTTGAGATACAGGTGCGCGTCGCCGAAAGTGTGCACGAACTCACCGGGCTTCAGATCGGTGACCTGAGCCACCATCAGCGTGAGCAGCGAGTAAGACGCGATATTGAACGGCACGCCGAGGAATACGTCGGCGCTGCGCTGGTAAAGCTGGCAAGAGAGCCGTCCGTCGGCGACATAGAACTGGAAGAAGGCGTGACACGGCGGCAGCGCCATGCGATCCAGATCCCCCACGTTCCAGGCGGAGACGATGTGCCGGCGAGAGCTCGGATTGCGCTTGATCTGCTCGATGACCCGGCCGATCTGATCGATGTGGCGTCCGTCGCGGGCCGGCCACGAGCGCCACTGGTAGCCGTACACGGGCCCCAGCTCGCCGTTCTCGTCCGCCCACTCGTCCCAGATGCGGACGCCGTGCGCTTTCAGGTAGGCGATGTTGGTCTCGCCTTTCAAGAACCAGAGCAGCTCGTGAATGATGGATTTGAAGTGCAGGGACTTGGTGG
>DATIPL010000758.1:0-4649 GCA_035471965.1 Gammaproteobacteria bacterium | reverse complement strand
TGAGTGCCTTGGCGACGGCGACGCCGAGGGACTCCTCAGCGCCGAAATCGACCAGCGTATTGTACCCCTGCAGCCCGAGCACCATGCCTACGAACACTCCCGAGACCAGGATAATGAGCAGGGAGAGCACGCCCACCGCCCATATCTGAGCCACCACCAGGCGAAAGCGAAAAAGCAGCCCGGGAATCCCGGCGAGCACGTACAGGAAAAATATGTGCCCGCGACCCAGACGTTGGAACACGTGAAGACCCCAGCGACCGAGACGTCGAAGCAGTTCGGTCATGGTTCGTCGCTGGCAAGCAGGTCGTCGATATAACCGGCACCCGGATAATGAAACGGCACGGGACCGTCGGGCAGTCCTTCCATGAACTGGCGCACCCATTTGGATTCGGCGCGGTCCATCTGCTCCGGCGTGCCCTGGCCGACGATCTTGCCGTCTGAGATCACGTACATGTAATCAGCAATAGTCGCGGTTTCCGCCACGTCGTGGGAGACCACGATGCTGGTGAGGCCGAGGGCGTCGTTGAGCCGCCGGATGAGCTGCACGAGAATTCCCATGGATATGGGGTCCTGGCCCGAAAAGGGCTCGTCATACATGATCATCATGGGGTCGAGGGCGATGGCCCGCGCCAGCGCGACTCGTCTCGCCATGCCTCCGGAAAGCTCACGCGGCATGAGTTTTCTTGCGCCCCGCAGCCCCACCGCCTCGAGCTTCATCAGCACCAGGGTGCGGATCATGGAGTCCGGCAGCCGGGTGTGCTCGCGCAAGGGGAAGGCTACGTTCTCAAACACGTCGAGATCGGTCAGCAATGCACCGCTTTGGAAAAGCATTCCCATGCGTTTTCGCATTTCGAACAGCTCGTCCCTGGGCAGCCGATGCACGTCGACACCGTCGACGCTCACGCGACCGCCGTCGGGTTTCAGTTGCCCGCCGATGAGCTTGAGCAGGGTCGTTTTCCCGGAGCCGCTGGGGCCCATGATGGCGGTGACCTTGCCTCGGGGGATGTCGATATCGACGTCGTTGAAAATCATTCGAGAGCCGCGAGTGAATGTCAGTCCTCTGACCTGGACGAACGGTCTTCGGCCGTCAGTGGCCCCGCTTTCTTTAGCGCTTCGCTCTGACATCGCTCAACCGGATATCGAAACTTCCCAACCCTGCATGTGCGGTCCGCCGTTTTTGCCGGCGCGGGCAGCGCCCCGTGATTCCGGCCGGCGAACCCCCCGTTCAGACGTCGAATCTGGTGCCCTCAGGGCCGCGCGTCCGCCTCCGCGCCCTCTTTGGGTACCGTCATGAAATCCGCTTTGCTCACGCCCAGCGCGATCGCCGTGGCGCTGGCGACGTAGATGGACGAGTAGGTTCCTACGATAACGCCGACGATAAGCGCGATGGAGAAACCCTTGATCAGCTCACCACCGAAAATGAGAAGCGCGACCAGCACGAGCAAGGTCGTGATACCGGTCATCAACGTTCTGGAAAGGGTCTGATTCAGAGAGACATCCGTGATCTCGATCGTGGATCCTTTACGCATTCTGCGGAAGTTCTCGCGAACCCGATCAAAAACCACAATGGTGTCGTTGAGCGAGTATCCGATCACCGCAAGCAGCGCAGCAAGCACCGTAAGGTCGAACTCGAGAGCAAATACTGAAAAGTAACCCATGGTGATGATGACGTCGTGGAACAGCGCGACCACGGAGCCAACGGCAAACCTCCATTGGAACCTCAGCGAAACGTAAATGAGGATCCCGCCGAGCGCGATGATCATGGCCAGCCCGCCCTGCTCGGTGAGTTCCTCGCCAATCTGGGGGCCGACGAATTCTACCCGGCGCATATCGAGCTCCGTAGCCGCGGCATCGTTCAGCGTGCGCAGAACCGCCGAGCTCAGCTCGGCCTTGTCGATGTCTGCGCGCGGGGCGATTCGCACCAGCACGTCCCGGCTGGTGCCGAAATGCTGTACCACCGCGCTCCTGAAGCCCGCCTGATTGAGAGCTCCGCGAACTTCTTCCAGCTCAACCGCCCGGGGATACCCCACCTCGATGAGCGTGCCTCCGGTGAAGTCGATGCCGAGTTCGAGCCCGCGCAGCGCCAGCGATCCGAGGGAGATCACGATAAAGACAAGCGACACTATGGTCGCCGCGCGCCGGTGGACCATGAACTGGAATTCCGGCTGTTTACTCAGAAAGCGCATAGTTGGTTGAACCCCTCGATGAACGGTTTTTCCGCTTATATCAGCAGCTTCCTGACCCGCCGACCGCCGTAAATGAGATTAACCACGGCCCGGGTGCCCATGATTGCCGTGAACATGGAAGTCACGATACCGATGGAAAGCGTTATGGCGAAACCCTTGATCGGTCCGGTGCCGAAACCGAACAGCACTAAGGCTGCAATGAGCGTTGTGATGTTGGCGTCGGCGATTGTGGAAAACGCCTTTTCGTATCCGGCGTGAATGCTCGCCTGCGGCGAGTTTCCGTTTCTGAGCTCTTCGCGAATGCGCTCATAGATAAGCACGTTGGCGTCCACCGCCATGCCCACCGTCAGCACGATACCGGCAATGCCCGGCAAGGTAAGCGTCGCCTGGAGCATCGACAGGACCGCGACGATAAGGACTAGGTTGAAGGTGAGCGCCAGATTCGCCACCAACCCGAATACCTTGTAGTAGAAAGCCATGAACAGGAGCACCGCGATAAAGCCGATGATCACCGACAACTGGCCCTGCTCGATGTTCTCCCGTCCGAGGCTCGGCCCTACGGTGCGCTCCTCGACGATCTCGACTGGCGCCGCAAGGGCGCCGGCGCGCATCAGCAGCGCCAGGTTGCGCGCTTCTTCGGTGGTATCGAGTCCGGTTATTTGAAACCGCTTACCAAGCTGATCGCGAATGGTGGCGACGTTGATCACCTCCTCGACCGTCCAGCGCTCTTTCACTTCCTTGCCGTCGACGAGCTTGGTTTCCGACTTGTTCTCGATGAACACCGTCGCCATCGGGCGCCCGATTTGATCCCGGGTGCGCTTGGAGAAGAGCCGCGCGCCTTTTCCGTCCAGGGTGATGAACACCGCGGGGGAACCGGTCTGCTGGTCGATGCCCGAGGCGGCGTCGGTAATGTAGTCCCCGGTGAGCATGACGTTGCGTTTCAGCAGAATGGGTGCGCCGTTGCGCTCCTGATAGAGCTTTGCCCCGGGCGGAACCCGACCGGACAGCGCGTCCTGCACCGAGTGATCCTGATCCACCATTCGGAACTCGAGCGTCGCCGTGGCCCCGAGGATCTCCTTTGCGCGGGCGGTGTCCTGCACCCCGGGCAGCTGCACCACGATACGCTCCTGACCCTGCTGCTGAATGACCGGCTCGGCAACGCCGAGCTCATTGACCCGGTTCCTCAATGTGGTGATGTTCTGCTGCAGGGCAAAGTCCCGGATCTCCCGCGCCGCCTGCTCGCTGATGGAGAGCAACAACGTGGGCGTGCCGTCGGACTCGCGCTCCTCCACGTTCAGATCCGGAAATTCCCGGCGAATGAGATCGTTGCCCTTTTCCCGATCCTCGAGGTCGCGGAACGTCACCGCGATTCCCCGCTGCGGGCGGCGGGTAATCGACTTGTATCGAATACGCTCTTCTCTCAGCAGCGTGCGAATATCGCTCACGTAACGCTCCTCGGCCTTACGCAGCGCGCCCACCATGTCCACCTCCATGAGAAAGTGGACACCGCCCCGGAGATCCAGGCCGAGATACATCGGCAACGCCCCCAATGTCTCGAGCCACTCGGGCGTGGAAGGCGCAAGATTGAGCGCAACCACGTACTGGCGGCCGAGCTCGTTTCGCAGCTCGTCCTGGGCCTCGAGCTGTTTCTCGGGATCATTGAAGCGAACCAGCAAGGATCGCCCGGTACTTTCGATGCGTTTAGGCTTGAGATCCGCCTGAATCAGGCGCTCGCTCACCTGCGTTTCCAGCCGCGCGTCGATTTCGGCCCCGCGCGGCGCCGAAATCTGCACCGCGGGATCTTCGCCAAAGACGTTCGGGAGTGCGAATACGATGCCGACGGCGAGCACCACCAAAAGGAGCAGGTGCTTCCAGAGCGGATATCTGTTGATCATGGACTAGACGCGCATTCCTTGACGCCGGAGGTCGCCGGTCCGTTGGGCTTGCGACCCATCAGGTGGATTTCATCGTCCCTTTGGGCATCAGCGATGCAACGGCGTTCTTCTGAACCTGCACCTGCAACCCGTCGGCGATTTCCAGGGTGAGGAAGTTGTCTCCCACTTTGTTGATCTTTCCCAGCAGTCCGCCGTTGGTCACCACCTCGTCTCCCTTGGACAATCCTTCCACCATTGCCTTGTGCTCTTTGGCACGTTTCTGCTGGGGCCGGATGAGGAGAAACCAGAAAACAGCGAAGATAATGATTATAAAGGCAAAATCACCAATGCCGGGGCCGCCGGCACCGCCGCCTTGCGCGTACGCGTCCGTTATGAAGAATCCCATCAGCAAACCCCACTTCCATTCAGCCCGGAACAAGCGGCGGATTATAGTCACTTGCGGCCCGCCGTTGCGAGCCGGTCGACTTGTCACGGCTTCTGTTCCCCGACGTCCCGGGCGGCATAAAAGTTCCCCACGAACCGCTCAAGGTTCCCGGCGCGGATCGCTTCGCCGAGCCCGCGCATGAGA
>DATIPL010000757.1:0-5701 GCA_035471965.1 Gammaproteobacteria bacterium | reverse complement strand
GTCGCCGAGGACGCGCGCTCTCAGGTTTTTGCCTAACGCGTTCTGCTTCTCCGCAGGCAGATCTCCTGCCCAGGTGGTGGTGCGGGTCGAACCGCTCAGGAACGGCATCCAGAAGTCGTCGAAGTTTTCGAATTCCAGCGGCAACTCGATGGCGCGTTCTTCCACCGACGTGAGTCCGCAGCGCTTCCACAGCGCGGCGTGCTCGCCGCGCGCGCCTAATTTCACGTGCCGGGGATGACGGGACTCGGATTCCGGCTCGACTTCGATTGCGGATTCCCAGAACAGGCAGATCATTTCCATCCCGCCGCTGAAGTCCCAGCCGCAGGCGGCGACCGTGCCGCCGGGCGCGGTGACGCGCTTCATCTCGGTGACGCCCGTCATCGGATCACCGACGAAATTGATCACCAGCAGCGCGAGGCTGTAATCAAATGCGTGGTTGTGGAACGGCAGCGCCAAGGCGCTGCCCACGTGAAAGCTCACGTTCCCGGTGGGGCAGTTTCTTCTTGCATGAGCGACGAGATTTCCAGCGGGGTCGATGCCGGTCACCCGGCAGCCGACCCTCGTGCGCGCGATCTCCCGGGCAAGGGATCCGGTCCCGGTGCCGACGTCCAGTACCCGCGAGCCATCCTCGAGCCCGGCGAAGTCCAGAAAAGCCGGCGCCAGCCTCCGGCTCCAGCGGCCCATATACGCTTCGTAGGCATCGGGCTTGTGGTACATGAATGGCCGCGTTCAGCTCTTGCTTCGAAACGGGGCGGCAGGCGCGCGCAGAAATTCGATCTCCGCCCGGGTGCATTCTCGACCGAGGATTGGGTTGCGATGCGGAAACCGCCCGAAGCGTTTGATGATGCCGTGGTGTGTTCTGGCCGAGGCGAGAAAACGTTTCATCTGAGTCTGCAGCCCAACGGGGCTTTCGCCCACGAGCAGCTCGAACATCTCGACGGAACGTCGCTGTGCTTCGCGGTCCTCTGCGTGCTGCAAGGGCATATAGAGAAAGGCGCGTTCTAGAAAGGAGAGCGCGCGGTCGGCTTTGGCACCGATTGCCCCCAGCGACAGGGAGCGCGCCTTGTAGTCACCCGAATAGGCATCGGGCGTGCCGCGATAGATGTTGCGCGGGAACTGATCCAGAAGAATGACCAGCGCGAGGCGATTGGCGGGCGATTCCCGCCAGTCGTCGAGCCGGCCGGCGAGCGCGCTGCCCACGGCGTCACCGAAGCGACGTTCGATCTCCGCGTCAACGTCGGGTCCGGCGGCAAACCAGAAATCGATCCGATCTTCGATTTCCGCGGTCAGCGGATCCGGCCCCCCGAACCAGAATTCGCGAACGGCCTCCGGTCTCACCTTCGCGTCCATTCAGAACTCTCTCAGGGCATGGCGAGGTGGGACAACATTATGGTCGCGAAACCGAGCACCAGGAAGAATCCGCACATATCGGTGACGGTGGTGAGAATCGGCCCGGATGCGACGGCCGGGTCCACGTTCATGCGTTTCAACAGCAGCGGCACGGTGCCGCCGATGGAGACCGCCAGCACCGTGTTGACGGCGAGCGCGCCGCCCACCACGAGTCCCAGATAGGGATTGCCTTTCCAGGCCCAGGCCGCGCCCGCGATGAGACAGCCGAGCACGGTGCCGTTGATGATGCCGACGGACACTTCCTGCAGCCACACGCGCAATGCCTCGAAGGGTTTGACGATACCCAGGGACAGCTCGCGCATGCTGACGGCAACGGCCTGATTGCCCGAGCAGCCGCTCATGTCGGAGACGATGGGCAGGAACACGGCCAGGGCGATGGCCGCCCTCAGGGTGTCCTCGTAGAAAGCGATCACGCTGGCGGCGATGATGTTGAGCACGATGTTGAGGCTCAGCCATGAGAGCCGGCGCCTTGCGCGGGTGAGCACGGGCATGGTGCGGATCTCGTCGCCGCCGATGATGCCCTGGGACTTGAGGAAATCCTGATCGGCGCGCTCGGTCAGCGCTTCCTCCACCGCGGAGCGCCGCACCATGCCGATGAGGCGCTGTCGCGCATCGACCACCGGCACGGCGTGGAAGTCGTGGCGGTCGAAGAACTCGTCCAGATCTTCGAGGTCGGTCTCCGCGCTCACGTAGAGGGGCGACTTGAGCACTTCGGACAGCGGGGTGGTGCGCGCGGTGAGCACCAGATCGCGCAGATCCAGAACGCCCACCAGCTTGCCCGATGGCGAAACCACGTAAACGTGCGCTTCCTGCCCGACGGCCTCCTCGGCGGCGCGCGCGCTCAAATCATCGAGCGCCTCGCCCACGGTGGCGTTCTCCGGATAAGCGAAGTACTCCGTCATCATCAGGCCGCCGGCGGAGAAATGCGGGTAGCGGATGAGCTCCACCACGTCCGCGGCTTCTTCCGGATCCATTTCGGCGACGATGGCGGCGGCGTCTTCCTCCTCCATCTCGGCGAGCACGTCGGCCTGCTCGTCGCTCTCCATCTCATTGAGAATGGAGGCCGCGACCTTGGCGTCCATCTGCTCGATGATGTCCGCGGCGTGCTCTTCGGGTATCTCCTCGAACAGCTCGGCGGCTTCCTCAGGCGACAGCGTCGTGAGCACCCGCTCCTGCTCTTCGGGGGTCAAGCGAAGCAGCGCCCTGAAGGCTTCGCTCGGACCGATAGCCGCCATGTATTTTTCCAGCCGCTCGGCATCTCCAGCTTCGGCCAGCGCTTTCAGCGCCTCCCATGGCCGCAGTGCGGTGTCGGTGGTCATGAGCGTGCTCCTCTCACTCGTTCCTGCAGCGGGTCCTCGGTGCGTCAACCCTTTGGCTTTGAAATCGTGTCGCGCGATGCTCCGCGTTTGAACGCGGCCGATGGACAAAAAGATAGTTTGCGCAATGGATTAATTCGCCGGGCGGAGCATATCAGCCGCGATCGAAGATCGATTGCCGGTCCCGGCGGGAACGAAGCCCCGTTCAGGCATTGTTATATACTCGTCCGCCTCGAGCGCGTCCTCGCCTGCCGTGCCGCCGGCCCGGAGAAAAAAGATGCTGATGTCTGCCGCCGACTACCGCGAATCCCTGCGGGCGCTGAATCCGACCGTATTCATCAACGGGCGCAGGGTGGCGAGCATCGCCGACGACGAGATGCTGCGTCCCGGCGTCAACGCCATCGGCGTGACCTACGACTACGCGCTCAACCCGAAGTACAAGGCGCTGGCGCTGGCAGAGCAGCACACCAGCGGCAAGCAGGTGAACCGCTTCCTGCACATCAATCGCAACACCTCCGACCTCCTCGCCAAGCTCGAATACACGCGTCTCGTTTGCCAGGAAACCGGTTGTGCCATGCGCTACCTGGTGATGGACGGATTCAACGCGGTGTTTCAGGCGACTTTCCGAATCGACGAGGATAAAGGCACTGAGTATCACCCGCGCTTCATCGAGTATATGCACGGGGTGCAGGACAGGGATCTCACCGTCGCCATGGCGATGACGGATGCCAAGGGCGACCGCTCGCTGCGGCCCCACGCGCAGCCGAATCCCGACGCCTACGTGCACGTGGTGGAGCAGCGCGCGGACGGCATCGTCATCTCCGGCGCCAAGGCCATCGTCACCTCGGCGCCCTACGTGCACGAGCTTCTGGTGATGCCGGGACGGGCCATGACGGACAAGGATAAGGACTTCGCCGTCTGCTGCGCCGTGCCGCTGGACGCGGAGGGACTCACCATCGTTGCGCGGCCGGCGGGACGACCGGGGGAAAGCGGCGCCGTATTCAGCGGCAAGTACGGCCAGTCCACCGGCGTTTGCCTGTTCGACAAGGTGTTCGTGCCGTGGGAGCGGGTGTTCCTGTGCGGCGAGTTCGAGCACTCGGAGTTCCTGACCCGGTCCTACGCCACCCATCACCGCCACACCTGCATCGGCGCGCGGGCGGGCTTCGGCGATCTGCTCATCGGCGCCGGGGCGCTGATGATCGAGGCCAACGGACTGTGCGTGAAGAAGAATGCGAATCTGCGCGACACCATGGTGGAGCTGATCACCACGGTGGAGAGCTTCTACGCCTGCGGCGTTGCCGCCTCGGTCTACGGCATCCAGGATCCGGCGGGGAATGTGGAGCCGGAGCGGGTGTACGCCAACATCGGCAAGCTGTTGCTCGCCACCAAGATTTACGACATGCATCGCCTGGCGCACACGGTCTCCGGCGGACTGGTGGTGACGCTGCCGTCGCCGGAAGAGGATCACAATCCCGAGACCGGCGCGGATCTGGCGGCGGTGCTGCAGGCGCGGCCCGACGTGCCCTATGAGAAGCGCGCGCAGGTGGCGCGCTTCATCGAGGACATTACCGCCTCCTATGCCGGCGGCTGGATGTCCACCATCAGCCTGCACGGCGGCGGATCGCCGGAAGCCATGAAGCGCGAGATCCACCGGCGCTATCCCATCATGGAGCGCAAGGGGCTTGTGGAGCGGCTGATGAACCGCGGAGCCTTGAGCGACTCCCCGGCGGAATCCCAGCAGCCCGGCCAGTGCTGCGACACCGGCTGCGCGCCGCCGGAAGCGCCGGTGGTGCCGAAGACGGGTTTAGGCGATTGAATGAACCCCGCTTTAGGAGCGCTCTTGGGCGCGAACCTTGCGTGGTGCTTACGGGGTTGCCGGCGCAATTCGCTTCGCTATTGCGCCCCACGTGCTGCGTCGAATCGATTCGTAGCCGGTAGACGGTCGAAAGTAGATGTCAGGTGGGGAAAAGCGGTTAGAGTAAGGCCTCGAATCCAGATGGAAAAACGAGCCGGTAAATCCAACATACTTCATCAGACGCTCGCACCGAGTGATCCGACGCACGCCTGACCCCCATCTACCATTTACCTCTCATCAATCAGGCACGGATGCCCTTGACGCAAACAGACATTAAGCCTCCGAAGCAAGCCGGCGCCCTGAAGCTCCCGCCTCCCAGGCTCTACAAGACACTCGCCATCGGTGCGGTGGGCGGAGCCGTCTTTTTCTATTTCCGCATGCCGCTCGCGTGGATGATGGGGGCGATGGTGGTCTGCACCATCGCCTCGCTCTCCGGGGTGAAGCTCCAGGTTCCGGGCATGCTGCGCTCGGTGATGGTGAGCGTGCTGGGCGTGCTTCTGGGCAGCACCTTCACCCCGGAGGTGATGGAAAAGGCGTCCCAGTGGCCGGTCACCATGGCGAGCCTCGCGCTCTACATCGTGGTGCTGACGGGACTGCTTTACCTGTACTTCACCCGGTTCCAGAAATACGACCCGGTGACCGCGTATTTCTCGGCCACGCCGGGGGGCTTGAACGAGATGGTCATCGCCGGCGGCGCCATGGGCGGCGACGAGCGCACCATCGCCTTGGTGCATGGCGCCCGGGTGCTGCTGGTGGTGATGGTGATCCCCTTCTGGTTCCGCTACACGGAAGGTGAGCGAGCGATTACTACGGCTGTGGGCCCCACCATTGCCGACACCCCCTTCGTCGATATCGGCATACTCGTGGTCTGCGCCGTGATCGGGGTGCTGTTCGGCAGGCTCATCCGGCTGCCGGCGTACAAGATCGTCGGCCCGATGCTGGTGAGCGCCGGGGTGCACATTGCCGGGCTGACGAGCTCCGTACCGCCGTGGGAGATCGTCGCCATCGCCCAGGTGGTGGTGGGATCCTCGGTGGGGGCGAGATTTTCCGGGGTGCGCCTGGAGCGGGTGCTGAAGACCATCGCGGCGTCGGTGGGCGCTACCGCGGTGATGCTGGCCAC
>DATIPL010000756.1:0-2460 GCA_035471965.1 Gammaproteobacteria bacterium | reverse complement strand
CTGGTGAACTTCGCCAAGGAGAATCCCGGCTCAGTAAAAGTAGGGGTAACCACCGGTTCGACCAGCCAGTTCATCAATCTGCTGGTGGAGGACGCGACCGACACGAGCTTCAAGTACGTTCCCTACGAGGGAACCCGGGAGCGGCTCACGGCCATACTTGCCAAGAACATCGACGTCGGTGAGATGAACATTCTGACGGCGAAGAAATATCTTCAGGAAGGCTCGATGAAGGCATTTGGCATCGCAACCGAAGAGCGCGATCCCCTGATGCCGGAGCTTCCGACGCTCAGGGAACAGGGCATAGACGTGGTCTACGGTCTGCATCGGGGCGTGGTGTTGCCCAAGGGAGCAAGCCCTGAGGTCGTAGGGCATTACGAGGAGGGTTTCAAAAAGGCGATGAACGATCCGGAGATCAAAAAGGCCCTCGACGAAAAGGGCACCTGGATCGTCTGGCTGGGAGCTGAAGACTACGAAAAGTTTTTCAAGAAGTCTTATGCCGATCACGAGAAAGTCGCGATCAAGATCGGCATGTTCAAAAAATAATCTGAGCTGATTTGATGCGGCCGGCGATCTCCGCCGGCCGCCGTTTCAGATTGCCGGGCAGCGAAGCTTGGAAGGGGCGCCGTCTGATCATGTCCCGCGTCAATCCTGATATCGTCATCTCTCTTCTGCTGATGGTGTTGAGCGCAACGCTCTTCGTCGAAACTTTCGGCATGCAGAAAGTGCATCTGGCGATTATCGGAGCCAAGCTCTGGCCCCGCATCGTGGTCATCGTCCTGTTCTTTCTTTCCGCCATTTATCTGGCGCGCTCGCTTCGCGCCGGACGTCCGGCTTCAGACGCTGCCTTCAGTTTCAAGGCTTGGATTGTCGGAAATCGCAACGTGATTGGCTGCTTCGCCATTTACGGACTGTTTCTGCTCGCCCTCCCGTATCTTGGAATGCTCCTCGGCGGGACGCTGTTCGTATTCGCGACGCTGACGCTCATCGGCAGACGGGATCTGCGCGGATATTTGATTCATGCCGCGGTCGCCGTCGTCACCATCGGCGGGATGTGGGCCGTATTTCGATTCGGGCTCGGCGTGATCCTCCCCGAAGGCGAGCTGCTCCCGCGCTGATCGGCGGCCCGCTTCAGCCGAGGGTTTTGTAAGTGGAGGTTCTGAACAACGCCCTCGCCGCCTTCGCCGCCGTTGGCGAGCCCTACACCCTGCTGCTGATGGCGGTGGGGGTTGCCGCCGGACTCATTGCCGGAGCGATCCCGGGTTTCACCATCACCATGGCGGTGATCCTCACCCTTCCGTTCACCTTCGGCATGGAGGCAGTGCGGGGGCTGGCGGTGATGATCGGAGTGTTCGTCGGCGGGCTTTCCGGCGGTCTCATGTCAGGCATTCTCACCGGCATCCCGGGCACGCCCTCCTCGGTGGCGACGACCTTTGACGGCTTTCCCATGGCCCGAAAAGGAAAGCCCGGACTGGCTCTGGGCATCGGCGTGTGGTCATCGTTCTTCGGCGGCATGATCAGCGCATTGTTTCTCATGGTGCTCGCGCCGCAGCTTGCCAGGATCGGCCTCGAATTCGGACCCTGGGACTACTTTTCGCTTGTCCTTTTTGCGCTGACCATCGTCGCAAGTCTGGCCGGAGAAAATCTCATTAAAGGCGTTATCGCCGGCGTCGCCGGTCTGCTGATTGCTTCGGTGGGTGAGGATGAGATTAGCGGTCTGGCGCGATTCACCTTCGGTGTCGATTCCCTGGAGCAGGGCTTCGATTTTCTCCCCGTTCTGGTCGGCCTTTTCGCCTTCAGTCAGCTCCTCAGCGATGTGCGCGATCCAGAAAAAGCCACCCGGCCCATGGTTGTCGGTGAGGCAATACGAATCAGCATCGAGCACGTGGCCGCGATCAAAACCATTGTCGTTCGTTGGACCACGCTGTTGCGTTCTTCACTCATCGGCGTGTTCGTGGGGATCCTGCCCGGCGCGGGCGGCACGATTGCCAATATTCTCTCCTACGACCAGGCGAAGAAGGCGTCGAAAAATCCCGAGGAGTTCGGAACGGGTGTGCCCGAGGGAATTATCGCGCCGGAATCGTCCAACAACGCCGTGGAAGGTGGGGCGCTGATTACGATGATGGCGCTGGGAATTCCGGGAGACATCGTCACGGCGGTGATGCTGGGCGCGCTGCTCATACATAACATCGCTCCCAGTCCGACCTTCATCTCCACCGAGCCCGTGCTGGCCTACAGCATCATGGTCTCGTTCTTCATCGCGCTCTTCATCATGGTCGCCCTGCAGGCACTGTGCCTGCGGGTGTTCGTGCAGGTGACGCGGGTGCCGATGTATCGCGTAGCGGCAGTGATACTCGCCTATTGCGCCATCGGCGTGTTCGCTCTCAATAACATCGTCTTCGATCTATGGACGCTGCTCTGGTTCGGTCTACTGGGTTACGCCATGCGTCGCTACGGCTTCCC
>DATIPL010000755.1:0-1713 GCA_035471965.1 Gammaproteobacteria bacterium | reverse complement strand
GACGTTGCCGAGCTGGTCCGAGCCGCGCGCAAGGCGAATCCGCGGGTTTCCATCTACGGCATTGAAGAGACCCGGTCGCAGCGTGTCGCCCGTTTCGAAACCAGGAACGGGTCACGAGAGCAGTCTATTGTCGAGAACTTTCGCGCCCGTTTTCTTCCCGGGGGCCGCCACGCGGTGCTCTATGGCGCGCTCCACTGCCTCGACGAGCCCGGCTGGTTTCTCGGCCGCGTGCGCGCGGCGGACGGCGGAAGCCGGGTCGGGTCGACTTTGAGCGTAAACGTGGTCAACGCCCATGGTTCGGGTGAAACCGAGGCTTTCGTGAATTTCCTTCGGGAGCTTGACCTCGCCTCACTCCCGTTCGTGATGCCGCACACATCGATGCTGCATGCCGAGGTGTACGCCTGGTTTCCGCACCTGACGCAAAGCTTTCGCCAGTACGACGCGGTCGTCGTGTTCTAGCGCCGGCCGCGCGCGGCGGCGGCTCCGGGCTGCTCACCCTCACGACCCGCGATGAGCGCGATGCGTGACTCAAGGCAGCGCCAATCCTCTGGCAGAAGAACGCTGCGGTCGGACCGGAGACGCCGACATCGCGAAAAAACCTTGCGTCGCGGCGCGATAGTCTAAAATGCTCTTATATTGACGACATCCCCGCCTCATGCTGAAGCGACTTTTCGAGAGATCCGTCGAGCTTTCCGTCGGCGCCGGTCAGCTCAGATTCAAGGACCTGGGCGAGCTCGAATACGCGCTCGAGGACAAGACTGCGATGTCGTCGGTTTCGGTTTCCGCGCTCGGAAAGCTTTCGGACGACGCGCTGATGCGCCAGGCGCACGCCTACCGATCGATGGAGCAACGCATCGTCGACGTGCTGTCGAGCCCCGGGAACGGCGCAGAGCAGTTTTTGAACCGGCTCGAGCTGGACCAGATCAGCCCGGATCACGACTGGCGCGACCTCATCGGTGCAATCCGGACCCTGGACGAAGCGTGTGAACCTTACAAGAAGGCCGCGCTGCTCAAGTACGTGGCCTATCTCTCCGCCGCACAGGACGTCATTCGAACCATTCGCGTGAACCGGCTCGGACAGATGACCGGCTCGGACGACCGCGTTCGCTCGGTGCCCAACGCGGATCTGGCACAAAGGCAGCGGATGATATTCCATCTGCAGGCGCTTTCGGGCACCGGCAGGACACCGGCGTCATCGGATGAAAACGGGTTCGCCCGCATGTCCAAGGGGGAATCCCTGGAGATCCGGTTCGGCGAACACCAGTCCCTCGACATTGTGCTGGCGAAGTACCGCTTTGGCCTGATCTCCGGGCGACCCTTCCTGCTCGTTGATGAGAGCGGCCACGATCTCAAGGTGCGTCCCGGAAAAAACCTCATCGGGCGCAGCGCCCGCTGCAGCGTCGTGCTGGACAATACCTTCGGCGCCATCTCGCGCAAGCACCTGATCCTGGAAATCGATCGACACCATCGCGTCAGGCTCACCGATATCTCGACGCTGGGCACCTTTCTGCCCCGCGGCCTCATTGGAAGCCGGCTGCACTGAGGGATACGGGTCAACGGAACGCCTGATGGTCGTGAACCCGGGGGCAGCGCCCGTTCGAGGCCAATCACTTCTCCCGCAAAGTCTCTTCCCTGCTGCGACGGAGGATGCGTTCCAGCCGGAATTGTCCAAACAAGACAGGGCGTGCGTGCCGTACGCGTTCCAGTTCATGA
>DATIPL010000754.1:0-2063 GCA_035471965.1 Gammaproteobacteria bacterium | reverse complement strand
TTCGGATACCGTCCTTGATACCGATGCGCCTGGTTCGCCTGCTGGTTGCCATGCTGCCTCTGCTGGCGACCGGCTGCGCTTCCCTCGGCGTGTCAACTCTCGCCCCGGGTGCGCGCTATGTGGAGACGGACTCCAAGGCGGCAGCGTGCGCCAGGTTTTTTGAATCACTGGATGATGCGGTTCATCAGGCCGGGGTTGCCGACGTTCAGGAGGCGCGCTTGCCTGGCTTTCCGCATCTACGGATCAATCGCTTTTTCACCGGCGACTGGCGGCCGACGCCTGGGGCGGACCGATTCGAAGCCTGGGCCGAGAAACTGATGCAACTGGATCGTGAAGCGCGGGATAAGGAGATTGCCAACCTTCCCGAGTCGTTTCGAACGGGTATCGGCGCTGGCAAGGGGGATCCGGACGCTCTGATCGCGCGTGTCCAGGATTGCGGTGAACATCTGCTCGGCTTGGATCTTTCCAGCGACGAGCGCCGGGAGCAGCTGTTCAGGCGCGCCCGTGTTGCGGACGCCTATCGCGGGTTCTATCGCCTCGCAGGTCTTTATCCCCTGACCTCGATTGCCTTTTATGCCGGGGTGAAGGAACTGCAGGAGGAAATAGAGCGGGATTTTTCCATTCCCATGAACACAATACCGGTGAAAGGACGCCTGCTTCGTTACGTGCCCGCCTCGCCGGTCGCCGCGTCGTCCGACGAGATCGCACGTATTCTCCGGCGCGCGTCCGACAATCCGCTTCGGTTTCCCGACCCGGAGCCCGCCGACCGGGCGCGTTTGCTGAGCGCGTTTGCCCCGGTGCTGGAGATTGACGTAGCCACGCAAGCGGATCTTATCGGTCGGCCGAGTCTCGAGACTTCCTCTGTCGCCCGGGTGGATACGGAAGATCCCGTGGTCTTCACCCGAATCTCCCACACGCGCTTCGAATCGAACACTCTGCTCCAGCTCAATTACATCTTCTGGTTTCCATCGCGGCCGAAAAAAGGTGCTGTGGACATCCTGGCCGGTCATCTGGATGGAATCACCTGGCGGGTGACCCTCGACCGGGACGGAACGCCGCTGATCTACGACTCCATGCACAACTGTGGCTGCTATCACCTGTTTCTTCCAACGAAAAAGCTCCGTCCGCGGAAGACGCGCGAAGGATTCGAAGAGCCTCTGTTGTCTCCGCAGCAAATGAGGCAAGAGAGCGGTCGCGCCGTCGTGCGCATCGCCAGTCGCAGTCACTACCTGCAGCGGGTTTATTACCAGTCGCCGTCCGTATCTGACGGGCACACCTACAGAAAGGAGGATTACGCCCTGCTGCGCTCCCTGCCCGCTTCCGGCGGGGGCCGCAAGAGCATGTTCGGAGAGGACAGCCTGGTGCGCGGCAGCGAGCGTGCCGAGCGCTGGCTTTTCTGGCCCATGGGCGTGCCCAGCGCCGGCGCGATGCGCCAGTGGGGGCATCACGCCACTGCTTTCGTGGGTCGACGTCATTTCGACGATCCGGCGCTGATTGCGCGCTACTTCGAGCGCGCGTCCGGAGAGTGAACAAGTCCGGAATCGGCAGGTGGAAGCTCGAGGGATGAGGCTACTGCCTGCGGTGATTGATTCTCTTCAGTCGCCTCTGGACTCTTCTCAGCGGCCTTGAGTCGGGGGCGATGGCGAGGGCCTGGTCGATGAAGAAGGTCGCGCGGTCGTAGTCCTTGCGCCTCGCCGCCTGCCTGCCGAGCTGAGCGTAAGTCTCGACGATCTTACGCACGCCATTCTTGGCTTCGCTGTTGTCAGCGTCCAGGGACAGCACCTGACGATATTTTTCGAGCGCGTTGTCGCCCGGCGGTGTGGATAGACGGAGCCGATCCATGTCCTCCCGGGCCTCGTCGAGAAGGCTGGAAATCCGGGCCTCTTCGGAAGCCGTGGTCGCGGGCGCGTCGGGCGTAATGGGCGCGCGCGTGTTGTTGCCGGTCCGCAGGGTTCGCGTCCCGGAATGCTTTTCCGCAGACGCGTCAGTCGAGTGCCCCCGCACGGGCGAAACAGCGGTCGGTCTCAGGATCTGCGCCGGCTCTGATCCGTTCGTTTCAAGGC
>DATIPL010000753.1:0-4805 GCA_035471965.1 Gammaproteobacteria bacterium | reverse complement strand
TATCTGCACAAGGACGGGAAGACCTACGTGCGGTTCTCTGTGACCAATCGCGATAACGAAACCCAGGTTTTCGAACGCCCTGTCATCCGCCACGCACGAATCCGGGATATCGGCCGGCCATCCCAAGAGCGTCCGGTGATCATGCTGGGCCTCTGCGTGGGCAAGGTCTACCGCTTCACCCAGGTCAACCTCGCCGACCGGTCGGGCTTCAATTTCCAGCTGCTTGTGGGCCGGCGGTTCCTGGCGCAACGCATTCTGGTCGATCCCATGCGTGAATACACCACCGAGCCCACCTGCCCGCGACCCAATCACTTGGGCCTCGGCGCGGCGCCGAAGGCCGGCAGCAAGCGCAAGCCCAAGACCACGAGATAACGAAGGTTCAGCGACTCCGTTCCTGTTCCCGCCTGGCCATGAAATCCTGGATGAATTTCGGGATGTCGTTCTTGGAGAAGCGCTTCTGTTCGGCCGGGCTGTGTAGGAAGGCGATGATGTCGCCGAGCTCTTCCGCCGTCAGGTCGATCTGTTCGGCGAACAGCCGCCGTTGCAGGGCCAGCATCGGTGTTCCCCCACGCCACATGCGGGAGATGAAACCCAGAACGTCCACCGTTTCGGGCCGGGTTTCAATGTCGAGCGCCACGGCACTGTTTCCCCCCACACCATTGACCGCGTGACAAACGACGCAGGCCCGGGTCGCGAAATACGTCCGCCCCTTGGCCGGGTTCATGGACGGAAGAACGAGATCGGGCAGCCCCTTGAGGGGAAAGCGGTAGCCTTCGGGGGCCTTGGACGTGGCCTGGGACTTTGCCCCAGGCTTGGTCTTGCCCTGAGCGTGGGCCTCAGCCCCGCATAGCACCGCCGCCAGCACCGCCGCCGTGAATAGCATGGGAACCTTGCGTAATGCGCGAGTCATGGGAATCCTCGCTTTCCGTACGAGACGGTATTTGTACGATATTGCGCTGCGCTCGGCCAGGGAGATCGAAATGAGGGGTGCTTATTCGGTCACGGCGAAATGGGCCTTGGAAAAGGCGATCCGCTCTTCCTTCGTTTTCAACTCGCCGATATGGGGCTCCACCAGCTCGAGACGGTGGCGCAGCCCGGACTTATTCGCGATCTGAATGTTAAGGCCCGGACGTGCGTTGAGCTCGAGGATCAGCGGACCCTTGTCGCGGTCGAGCACGATGTCGATCCCCTGATAGCCGAGGTCGGTGAGCTCATAGCTCCCGGCCGCCAAGTCGAGCAGCTTCTCCCAGTGCGGCACCATGACCCCCGACACCGGATTGAGGGTATCGGGGTGTTCGGTAACGATCGAGTTGCGCCATACCGCGGTCAGCGTTCGGCCGCTCGCGATGTCGACCCCGGCGCCGATGGCGCCCTGGTGCAGGTTGGCCTTGCCGTCCGCCATGCGGGTCGGCAGGCGAACCATGGCCATAACCGGCACGCCGAGGAACACGATGATGCGGATATCGGGAACTCCCTGAAAGGCGATCTTCTGAAACACCGGATCGAAATTAACCCGGTATTCGATGATGACGTGATCGGGCTGGCCGCCCAGGCTGAAGCTACCGCTCAAGGCGTTGGAGAGGTGATAGCCGAGCTCGTCCTCCGACATCAGCGTCCCGCTTGCCCGGCGGTAGTAGCCCCGTGGCCCTTGCGATAGCACCAGGATGCCGTCTCCGCCCGAGCCCTGGGCGGGCTTGATCACGTATTCCTGGTGCCTGGAAAGGATTTCCGAAACTCCGGCAATGTCCCTTTGTGTCTCCAGGACGCCGTAAAGATCGGGCACCGCCAGCCCGGCGTTCATGGCAAGTTCCTTGGTTTTGATCTTGTCGTCGACAAGCGGGTAGTTCTTCCGCTTGTTGTAGCGGAGTGTGTAATCGGCGTTGCGCCGGTTGATCCCGACGACGCCCACTTCATTCAGTCTCTTAACCAGGCCGAACATCATCGGCTCCGGGTGGCCAACACCTTGAAGCGCGTCAGCTCCATCAGCCGGAAACCCTTGTAGCGGCCGAGAAGCAGCGTCACCGCCACGACCACCAGCAGGAGTTCGGGGAAGACGAAGAAAAGGTGCTCGAGTTGCGTGTTGCTCATGATGGCGTAGGCGATGGCGGCGATGACCAGGCTGCCGAGGGCCTGTTTCACAGCTTCCCCGGCGCCGCGTTCGTCCCAGACGATGGTCATGCGCTCGATCGTCATCGTCATGATGACGATTGGGAAGAGTGAAATCGAAAGCCCGCGGTCGAGCCCGAGATTATGGGTGAGCACGCTCAGGATCATCATGGTGATCACCACCACCATCACCAGGACTGCGAGGCGGGGCACGAGGAGGAGCTTCAGGTGCTCCAGATAAAAGCGGATCATCAGGCCGAAGCCGACGATGAGCGTGAACAGGATCACGCCCCACATGAGCTGTGTTTCTCGGAAGGCCATGGCGATCAGGACCGGCATGAAGGTGCCGAACGCCTTCATGCCCACCACATTGCGCAGGACTACGAGGAAGAAGATGCCGAGCGGCACCATCAGCAGGATCCGGTAGACGTGCTGTGTTTGCAGCGGCAGACTGAGGATGGAAAAATCCATGAATGTCCGGCTGCTGCGCCGTGCCTGCTGCACGGCGCTTCGTAGCGCCAGATCGAAGTCCCGGGTAACCGCGAAATTCACCTGGATGTTCACGGCGCCGGATCCGCTCACCGAACGTTGAGGGCCGCGCCACCAGGGGAGACGGTCGGTGGCGATGCCCCGCGTGCCTTCGTCGACGTCAAAGGGCACCCAGGAATCGCGGATATAAACCTCGATCCAATGAACCAGCGGCGCGTTGCGCCGCGCCTCTTTAAGGGAAACGCCGTTGATCACCCGGGCCGGCACGCCGGCATGGCGAAGCAGCCGCACCGCCGTGGTGGCGACGCGTTTGGAGGTGGGCGCCCCACCCATCAGCAGTGTCGCCTCGCGCCCCCGCTGCCCCGTCCGGAGGCGGCTCACGATCAGCCCCACCAAGGATTCGGTATCCGCGGCCTGGGCCGTTACGGTGTCCACAATGGAGTTCGCCGCCTGCAGCTCGGCGCCGCGGTATCCTGAAGACCGTCTCCGGGGCTCCGGCGCCTTGACCGGCGCGAATTCCGGTTTCAGCCGTCTTGCCTTGGTCCGGAAAAACAGCGCCTGCTTGCCCGATGCCTTGTTGATGGTAAAGACCGCCTGGCGGTTGCCGCCGACGACCTGGGTGATGAACCCGTAGTTCCGGGTGACGAAGCTTTGCTCGAAGGTGGGAAGCTCCGCACTCGATCCGGGAATAAAGAAGTTCAGCTTTACCGGCCGGCCGCGTGCTTCGAAGGTGATGGTGGCCTCGGCTCGCCACACCTCAACGGTGGTGTCGCCGGTGAGGGGGAAGTTCAGGAAGAGCACCTTGTAAAGGAAGATGACCAGGCCGATGAGTATCAATACACCGGTTAAGACATAGAGATGCTTGTTGCTCATCGTGGCCCGCCCCCCTCGATTGCCCCCAAATACGGGCGCTTTAAATCAACCAGCGAAACGTGCGCAGGTGTTTGGTCCGCGCCTATTTCGTTAATCATATCTCCAATTCATAATTATTTCGAAGCCCTGTTTAGGCCCGGAATTTCCCTCGGTGCTGAGGTGATCGCGCTAGAATGGCTTCAATCCGCCGCGTGGGGTGGCCGGACCGGGGCGAGAATGCCGATCGATGGAAGACCTCCAAAGACTGCTCGATGAAGCCTGCGCGCACGGCCGGAAGGCGGCTCCGGACGGTAAGGTTGCGACCTATATTCCCGAACTGGCCAAGGCCGATCCCGGTCTTGTCGGCATCTCTGTTCATACGTTGGAAGGCGCCAACTATCAGGCCGGCGACGCCGCGGAGCCGTTCACGCTGCAATCCATCTCCAAGGTCTTCGCGCTCGCCGCGGCCATGCGCTTGAACGGTATGGAGGCGCTCGAAGCCATGCCGTGCGAGCCGAGCGGTGATGCGTTTCATTCCATTGTCCGACTGGAGGAGGAGGGTGGTCATCCTCGTAATCCGCTGATTAATGCGGGCGCCATTCTGGTCAGTAGCCGGCTTCCAGGAGATGACCCCGCCGAAATGGCCGGTAACGTGCGCGGCTTTCTCTCTTCGGTGCTGTCGAGCGATGTTGCATTCGACGAAGCCGTCTACAGATCGGAATCGGAGACCGGCTACCGGAACCGGGCGCTTGCCAACTTCATGCAGCATTACCGCCTATTGGGGGACGCGGAGCGCGCCTGCGATGCCTACTTTCGCCAATGCGCGATCAGCCTGGATACGCGGCGCCTCGCGCGGGCCGGGCTGTTCCTCGCCAATAGGGGCGTGGATCCGTTGAGCGGCACGCGCTTTCTGGACCCCGAATGCACGCGCTCGGTCCTGGCGCTGATGGCGATGTGCGGGCTCTATGATCAGGTCGGCCGCTTCGCGCTGACCGTCGGCTTGCCGGCCAAGAGCGCGGTCAGCGGCGGCATCCTGGCGATAGTGCCGGGCCGGATGGCGATCGCCACATATGGCCCCGCCCTGGGACCGAAAGGAAACAGCGTCGCCGGCATGGCGATGCTTGAATATCTCTCCGAAGAACTGGGACTTTCGCTGTTTGCCTAGCCAGTCGTGACGCTAGCGACTGCTGGGAAACCGTCCGTAGGTTCCACGCTGGTTTCGTGATTAGAATTTTGGCGAGCGGAAAGAGAGGGGTGAGCCAATGAGCAATGAAACCGTTTTGCGGGACAAGCTCGCGACCTGCACTCGCGTCTTCGCCATGCAGCAGATGTTGGGCCTGTTCGGACATGTCAGCGTC
>DATIPL010000752.1:0-2901 GCA_035471965.1 Gammaproteobacteria bacterium | reverse complement strand
GAATCACCGCAGCGAGTCCGAGCTGTCGCTGCGGCACCAGCGACGAGGACTCGGTGGTGACGGCAACCAGCGAACCGGTGAGCACCGCGACAACCACCAGCATGTAGAGACCGGTGGGGATGGTCTCGGAGTAGAGAAAGTTGGTCACGACGAGGAAGAAGCCGAGGAAGATCACCACGTAGGCGTCGCGCAACAAGCGGCTTTCGGCGATCTTCATGCCGGCGAGCACCGCCAGCATGGCGACACCGGCGTCTCGCCCGGTCAGGGTTCCGTAGCTGAGATACACGCCGGCGAGCATGGCGACGACGACCGTTCCCATGAGGTATCGGTGGGGCAGCGTCTTGCCGGTCCTCACCGTATAAAGCCGCCAGCCGGCGAGCAACAGAAACAGCACGCTGATCCATGCCGGCATTCGCGGCGCATGCGGCACCAGAACCAGCAGCAAACTCAAGCTCAGCCAAACCATGCGCTCGAAGCTCAGGTGCCAGCCCCGTGTCTCGAGCTCCGCGCGGGTCACGGCCGACTCCCGGGCTCGAAAAGCGCCAGCGCCCTGAGGCAGGCGTGGCGGTGGGCCTCGCCGTCGCCGGGGGGAATTTCATCACCCGGCAGCGAAAGCGCGTAACGAAACCCTGCGGCGTCGGCATCCAGCACCCAGCGGCAAAGCTGGGACAGTCGGGCTTCGATGGGGGTCGCCTTCACGTCTTCGAAGCGCAGCACCAGCTCGCCGGCATCGCCGCCGCTGAAGAGCTTGACCGGCAGCCCCTGTTCCCGGGCCACCGCCTTCCAATGGATCTGTCGCGGCGAGTCGCCCGGCACATAGTCGCGAAAACCGGCGAAATCGTCGCGGCCGGCGCCCTTGAGTCCGCTTTCCCGGACCCCTGCCGCCGCGCTGGCGGGCAGGGTCTCGAGTCCATCCGGGCGCGGATAGACCAGGCACTCGGTGCCGATTTTCAAAGGGGACCAGGCGCGGAAAAGGCCGAATGGAAAACGGGTGGAGAACACCAGGTCGCCGAGCGGCTGAACCCCCCGCTCGATCGCCGGCGCCTCGATCGTCTCCCGGGCGACCGTGTCGGCGGCGAGATCGATGTGATGCACCCCGTCCAGCTTGTCGGCGGCGTCGGGATCGTAGCGGTAGCGAACGGTGATCGCGTGGCGGGCGGCCTGACCCCGGTTGTCGATGCTGAGGTAAAAGCGCGCCGCGCTTCCCGCAAACGCGGGCTTCGGCGCCGATACGCGGAGCTTGAGCCCCCGCAGGTTCCGGTTGGCATGGAGCATGGAAACCAGCGCCACGCTGGCGAGGAGGAATGTGAGCACATAGGCCAGCCCGTTGTTGTAGTTGACCGCGCCGAGCAGCATGGCGCCCAGGACCAGCGCGAAGGCGCAACCGTAGCGGGTGGGCAGGATGAAGATCCGGTGGGGTCTGGGGCCCAGCGTGGACACCCCCGGCGAGTGGGCGCCGGCGGAAGAGGCGTCAGGCCGCCCCGGGATTTCCGCGGCGGCCCGGGCGGCTCTCACCGGGCTCACGGCACATCCACTTCCTGGACGATCTGTTCGGCCACGTTGTCGCCGGCGGGGGCACTGTCCACCACCGGCCGCAGCCGGTGACTGACCACGCCGGGCAGCACCGCCTGGACGTCTTCCGGCACCACGTGGGCGCGTGCGGCCATGAAAGCCCAGGCCTGGCTTGCGCGGACGAGGGCGATGCCGGCGCGGGGTGAAAGGCCCAGCTCGAAATGCGGCGCGTTTCGGGTATAGCTGACGATGGCCTGGACGTAGGCGATGAGGGCGTCGGAAACGTGAACTTCCGAGGCCACGGCCTGGGCCCGCACCAGATCCTCGGGGGTCATGCAGGGGGCGAGGTCGTTCAGGTGCTCGCGCCGATCGCGGCCCTTGAGCAGCGTGCGTTCGGCTTTTGCGTCCGGATACCCGATGTCTATGCGCATGAGAAAGCGATCCAGCTGGGACTCGGGCAGCGGGAACGTCCCCACCTGGCGCACGGGATTCTGAGTGGCGATGACGAAGAACGGGGCGGGCAGCGGTCTCGTCTCTCCATCCTGTGTGACCTGATACTCCTCCATGGCCTCGAGCAGGGCGCTCTGGGTTTTCGGCGTGGCCCGGTTGACCTCGTCGGCAAGCACGAGCTGGGAGAAGATGGGTCCGGGATGGAAGCGGAAGGCGCCGGTCTCACGCTCGTATACCGAGGCCCCGAGTATGTCGGCGGGCAGCAGGTCGCTGGTGAACTGCACCCTTTGGAAGGCGAGGCCGAGCAGACGGGCCAGGGCCTGCGCCAGCAGGGTCTTGCCGACGCCGGGCACATCCTCGATGAGAAGATGCCCGCGCGCCGCCATGCATGCCAGGGCGAGCCGTATGGAGTGCTCTTTACCCAGGACGATCTCACCCGCGCCCTCGATGGCGGTGTTGAGCGCACGCACAAGCTCGTCGTCGCCGCTGATGCGCGCTTCGCTGGTTTGAAATGGGGTCACGGGATGGTCTTTTTTCCGCTGTTCTGCCGCCGTCTGCAGGCAAAGTATAGATGCCGTCCCCAGGGGCACGCTGAGACCGGTGCCGCATTTGGGAGGCGTCCCGGGTTGACCGCGGACGAACCGCGGTGTTCCTGCGGGCGTTATAATCCGCCGCCTTTCATAGTCTGCAACCGTTCTCGTGCTCGAGATTTTCAATCATCTGCCCGGCGGTATCCTGGAACGCGAAGCTTCGAGGCTCCACGAGGTGCTCGAGGGCCCGGCCCTGATCCATGTCGCCGGACGAAAGCGGCGTCCGCTCTACGTTTCGGTGCTGCTCCACGGGAACGAGACCACCGGCTGGGAAACCATCCGCGCGTTGCTGAAGCGCTATCCCGAGGGCGCGCTGCCGCGAAGCTTGTCGCTGTTTATCGGCAACGTT
>DATIPL010000751.1:0-1851 GCA_035471965.1 Gammaproteobacteria bacterium | reverse complement strand
GATCAGGGCGTGGGCGAACAGAAAATCCTCGCCCTCAGTTCGTACCAGTTGATTCCCCACCAGAGTGCGGCAATCGTAATCCTTCTGGTCGGTGATGTGCCGTAGGGCATCCAGAGCGAAGCGCTGGCCGAGGACCGAAGCCGCCTGCAGAGCCTGCCTGTCGATGAGAGGCAGCCGATCCATCCTCGCAAGCACCAGACTCTGGATTGACTCCGGCACCGCGCTCTGCGCCTGCTCCTCGGAGGTTCGCAGCAGCTGCTCGAGAAACAGAGGGTTGCCCTCGGCGCGATCGATGCACTGCCTGACCCAGGCACCATCGGCATTGGTCAGTCCGCTCGCAAGGATCTCGGCGTCCTCCTTGCGCAGCGAACTGAGATCAATCGTAATCAACGACACATTTCCCGCGTTGCTCCGCCAGGACGCGTCCAGGGGATCGCTCTCGATTCGGGAAGTCATCAGCAGTATCGAGGGGCAGTTGCCCACTGTAAGGGCGAGATTCGCAAGATGTGACAGCGTCTGGCGCGTCGCCCAGTGCACATCCTCTATCAGCAGCAGCAGTGGACCGTGCGCTGCGCGCCCTGCGACCAGATCCGCAACCACCTGCTGTTTGCCCCGGTTGCGCCTGTCGTTATCCATGGCATCGTAAAGAGCGCGCAGTTCCACCGTCTGCGCCAAATCGAGAAGATCGTTGAGATACACCCGCTGATCCGGTCTGAGCATCCCCTTCTCAAATGCCGCATCGGCCGCAGCGGCGCGCTCGGCGCTTTCGCTTCGAAGCGGAATATTCAAGAGACTTCGAACGACGGCACCAATGGCTTGATGTCCCTTGCCGACACCGAAATCGAGCACCAGTCCCTTGTGACATGCGAAACCGCGCGCCGCCGCCAGACGAGAGAATTCCTCGGTCAACCTCGTCTTTCCGATGCCGGGCTCGCCGCGGACATATACGCTTTGCCCATACCCGCTGCTGAGAACAGAATCGAGGAGAGAGGTCAACTGGTCAAGCTCCGCGCGCCGGCCGACGAAAGGGGTACGTCTCTCGAGAAGCGACCCCTCTTCACGCGAGCGCACGCCACGGAGCACGAAGACCGGCACCGGACTCGAGATCCCCTTTACCCGCACCGGTTCGAGCGCCTCGGCGTCTATGTGCGCTTCGGCAAGCGAATGGGTGGTATCGGTAAGGTAGATCTCGCCGGGTTTCGCCATCTGCTCCATGCGCGCGGCGATAGGCACGGTGGGCCCCGAGGCGTCATATTCCGCCTTGTCACCCTGACCCACCTTGAGAACCACCACCTCGCCGGAATGAAGCCCGACGCGGATTTTCACCTCGCCGTTGCCGCTGTCCGAGAGTCTGTTGGCGTAATCACGGATGCGATCCTGCATTTCCACCGCCGCTTCGCACGCGTCTACCGCGTGGTGTTCGTTTGCCCGGGGTGCGCCGAACATCGCCATAACGCCGTCGCCCATGAACCGACACACGGTCCCACGATGATTCTCGACCGCCTGACACATGAGCCGGGTCGCGCCATAGAGGAGCTCGTGGGTTTCTTCAGAATCGAGCTTCTCCGTGAGCGCCGTGGAGCCGGTGATGTCGGCAAACAGCATAGTGACGGGCCGCCGCTCACCGGGCATGCGTTTCCAGGCAGCCAGGCTCACTTCGGCATCCATCGCTGAAGACGGAGACGTTTCCCGGGGGGCGGAGTCAGCGGCTTTGGCGGCATCGGCGCTATCGGTACGCAACGCCGAAATGGCCTTCAACAGCCTCTTGCGATGACCCAGCGGTATGCCGAGCTCCTTCAAATCGGCATCGGTGAGATCAGGCAGCACTTCCCGGTCGATGGCGTTCTCGGC
>DATIPL010000750.1:0-4306 GCA_035471965.1 Gammaproteobacteria bacterium | reverse complement strand
ATCTCCTCGCTCTTGCCCTCGAGGAACATCACGGCGTGGCGCACGTCCTCCGCGTACGCCTCCTCATCGACGTAGCCCACACAGGGCGCGGTGCAGCGCTCGATCTGGTATTGGAGGCACGGACGCGAGCGGTTGTTGAAGAACGAGTCCTCGCACTGGCGCACCCGGAACAGTTTCTGCAGCTGGGTCAGCGTCTCGCGCACCGCGCCGGCGCTTGCGTAGGGGCCGAAGTAGCGCCCTTTCGGGCTCTTCGCCCCGCGGTGAAACGCGAGCCTTGGGAAGTCCTGGTGGCTGGAGAGGTAGATGTAGGGAAAGCTCTTGTCGTCCCGGAGGAGGATGTTGTACCGGGGCCGGTGCGCCTTGATGAGATTGTTTTCCAGCAGCAGCGCTTCGGTCTCGGTGTGGGTGGCGGTCACCTCCACCCGGGCGGTGTTGGACATCAGCACGCGTGTCTTGGGCTCCACGTGGCCTTTGCCGCCGAAGTAGCTGGAAACGCGCTTTTTCAGGTTGCGGGCTTTGCCGACGTAAATCACCTCATCCCGCGCGTCGATCATGCGGTAGACGCCCGGCTGTGGGCCCAGCGTACGCAAGAAGGCCTCGGCGTCGAATTCCGGCTGGCGGCCCCGCTCAGGCGCTGATTGTTTTCCTTCGGTGGTCACTGTGAACCATGGTACGTGGCGCCCGTGCAGGCGAAAAGGTGGCGCCCCGCGGAGGAGCGAATTCAGCGAACGGCCAAATCCCGCGCGCGCTTGAGCGCGCGTTTGAACATGGGCGGCGTGAGCCGCCGGGTCTGGGTGTTGTAGCGGCTGCAGTGATAGGAGTCGACCAGGCGCCGTCCGGACGTGAGCCGGTGCAGCCTGCCGTGGGCGAAGGGGAAGCCTGACGGGCGCAGATCCATCGCCATCAGCACCGCCCGGTGAGCCACGGCGCCCAGCGCCAATACGACTGCGCCGGCCGGCAGCATCTCGATTTCCGCGCGCAGGTAACCGTTACAGCGGCGAACCTCGCTGCTCGTGGGCGTGTTGTCCGGGGGCAGGCATTTCACCGCGTTGGTGATGCGGCAGTCGATGAGTCGCAGCCCGTCATTGCGCGCCTTTCCCTCGGGCTGACTGGCCAATCCGAGGTCGTGGAGGGTCTTGTAGAGCAGGATCCCGGCGTAATCCCCGGTGAAGGGCCGGCCGGTGCGGTTGGCGCCGTGCATCCCGGGCGCCAGGCCGACGATGAGCAGCCGCGGCACGGCGTCACCGAAGGCCGGGACCGGCCGCGCGTGGTAATCCGGATGCGTTTCGCTCACCCGGTTGAGATGCGCCGCCAGTCTCGGGCAGGCCCTGCAGTCGGGATCGAAACACGCGTCACTCATTCGGACGGGGCCGCGGCGCTGAAGTCTCCAAAGGACGCGTGGCTCAGGCGCCAATCCGAGGGGGCGGCGCCAGCAGCCCGTGTCGAAGCGCCAGGTGGGTGAGGTCGACGTCGTTTCTTGCTCCCAGCTTCTGCAGCAGCCGGGTCCGGTAAGTGCTCACGGTTTTCACGCTGATACAAAGGCGATTCGAGATCTCGTCGCGGGGGTGCCCTTCGCTCAGCATCAGCATGACGGAGAGCTCACGGGGGCTCAACACCCCGACCGGATCCCCCTGGCTGTCGATAGTGTTGAGCACCAGGTGGCGGGCGACTTCGGCGCAGACATATCGTTTTCCGCGCTTGAGCTCCAGCACGGCTCGCCGCAGCTCGGCGCCGTCGGTGTGCTTGGAGAGGTATCCGGATGCGCCGAGCTCGAGGATGCGTACGGGCAGAGGACCGCAGTCCGGATCGCCGAGCGCCATCACCCGGTTCCCGGACTCGATCCGGAGCAGCCGCCTGACCGTCTCCAGAATCCCCGGACTGGTAATGCGGGTGTCCACCAGAACGGCGTCCGGCCGGTGTTCCTGCGCGAGTCGGATCGCCTCATCCCCGATTTCCGCCTCGGCCACGACCGCGATGCGGCCCTCCTCCTCCATGAGCGTTTTCAGGCCCGCACGCATGAGTTTTCGAGGGTCGACCAGCAGTACTCGAATCATGGTTTTCTCCCTGAGCGCTTACCTTGTCCCTGGCAAATCAGTCCGCCGGCGTCTCCGGCACGCGGTCGGGAGACGACGGAAATCGAGTTTACGGGCGCGGCGCCGTTCGTGACCACAGCTTGGGCTGAGCTGCAAGCAAACTGTAAGCAGTGATGTCGAGGGTAGCGAGAATCTTATCCAAGGGTCGAAAGGGCTTGGCCCATGCGGGTGAGAATTTGCGACAGAATCTTTTTCGAGGTGGCGAAATTCAGGCGCGCAAAACCCGCTCCCTGGGGACCGAAGTTGAGACCGGGCTCGAGCGCGACCCGGGCTTCGCGCAAGAAAAAATCATAGGGCTCTTCGTCGAGGCCGAGATCGCGGCAGTCGAGCCACGCGAAGTAGGTGGCTTCGGGCTTTCGGTAGCGGATTCCGGGCATCTGCCTGGACACCGTCCGCGCGACCCGATCACGATTTCCTTCCAGATAGGCGAGCGCTGCCTGCAGCCATTCGCCACACTCGGCCCAGGCGATGCGCATGGCCTCGGCGCCGAAGGCATTCGGTCCGCCGCGCAGCCGTCTCGGAAACGCGCTGAAGCGCCGGTGCAGCGATTCGCTGCCGAAGACGACCAGCGCCGAACGCAGGCCGGCGGTATTGAACGCCTTGCTGGCGGAAACGAAGGTCACGGTGCGCGCCGCCACCTCGGGATCGAGCATTGCCACCGGGATGTGTTCGTTTCCCGGATACACGAGGTCGGCGTGGATCTCGTCGGACAGAATCACCAGACCGTGACGCAGCGCGACCTGCGCCAGGCGCTCGAGCTCATTCCTGGTGAAGACGCGTCCGCTGGGGTTGTGGGGATTGCACAGCAGCAGGAAGCGGGCGCCCTCGGCCGCGGCCCGTTCCAGCTGGTCGAAGTCGATGGCGTAGCTGTGCTCGGTGACGATGAGCGGATTGAACACCGCCGGCCGCTGAAGGTCGCGGGTCGCTTCCAGAAACGGGCCGTAAATGGGCGGCTGGATCACCGTGCCCTGCCCCCGTTCGCCGAGCGTCTCCAGGGCGATGCAGATCCCCTGAACCACGTCGTTCACCAGCTCCACCGGCGCCCCGTCGACGCTCCAGCCAAAACGCTCGCGCATCCGTTCCGACAGCACCTGCTCCAATTGCGGATAGGGGGGCTTGAGCGGATAGCAGAAGTCCGAGCTATCGGCCATCCTGCGCATGAACTCGCGAATGGGCGTGGCCGCGGCAAAGTCCATGTCGGCCACCCAGGCGGGGAGCACGTCATCGGGGTAGTAGCGCCATTTGTTGTTGTGCCGCGCGCGCAGGCGTTCGATGGAAAGGAGCTCGAGCCTCACGGCCTGGATCCAGGGTGGAAGAAAATGGTCAAAAACTGATTTATTATCAAAGAGTTGGAACGCTTTCTTCAGATCACTTAGTCGTTCTGCCCGGCTTCCCTCGGCGGCGATGGCGGAGCAAGAACTCGAACACTTCCGGGCCTTCCACCCGGTCGAGAAGCTCGTGGCCGGTACGCGTACAAAATGCCTTGAAGTCCACTACCGAATGCGGGTCGGTGGCCAGGCCATGAACCACCTGGCCCGGTTCCAGATTGCTCAGCGCCATCTTGGTTCGCAGACTGGGCAGCGGGCAATTCAGTCCCTTCACGTCCACGACCTCGTGGATCCGGAACGTGCTTTGTATCCGCGCCATGGCTGAAACGATCCACCCGCCCCGGATGAGGGGGCTCGCCCTCGGGTCGAGCCCGAGGCAGCGGCTGCCCTGCGTGAACCGGGCGGCAATTCTACGATCAACCGGCTGGGCCTTTCAGCCGCAGCGGCGACGCTCGCGTCGGGCGGATCCCCTTCCGCCGTGCCCTCCCCTGGACGGTGGCATCAGCGTGACTGAGGAACGGATTACACGCCAGGGAATCAGGATCCGTCACCCGGCAGTTGGTGGGCCTGTGACCGCATCAAACCGTCTCGCCTTGTGCCAATCGCCGCCTTTGCCCCCGGGGCCGGTCAATCCGATACTTCCTGCGGCTCGTCTTCCTTCGCCACATGGATGCCGACCAGAGCCGCGTGACCTGCGCCGAGACCGCCAGACGCGCCACAGCGGTTCGACTCTGATCGGATGTTTCCGTGTTCCCGGGTCAAATCGAATTGAAATTCCAGCACGAAACCCGGGGCGATCCGGAAGCCGTCTGTAGGCTTCGAATCATCGAGCCGACCGAATCATTTCCATGGCTCGGATTCTGGAGAGGCTGCGGCTTCGGGGGC
>DATIPL010000749.1:0-1848 GCA_035471965.1 Gammaproteobacteria bacterium | reverse complement strand
GCCCGCACGACACGGATCTGTTCGAGCCCTCGGCAGAGGCGAAGCAGCCGGAGGACGACGGCCTCGACGCGCTGCCGCGCGGCGAAACGGTCTGTCTGAGATTTACCCAGTGCACGGAGATGCCGATCCGGCTCTCAACGCACAGCTTCAAGCTCGTCGCCGGAACGAATTTTTACCTGAAAGACGAGCACGGCTCGACCTTTCCAATCCGGCGCGGGAAGAACGTCGTCGGCCGCCATCCGGACTGTGATGTCGTGATCCAGCCGTTCTATAGCGGCGTGTCGAGAAAGCATCTGATCATTGAACAGGTATCGAATACGGTCGCGCTGGTGACCGATCTTTCTTCACACGGCACTTACGTGTCGAAACAAAGTTTCCGAACGGCCAACTCAACGTGAGTCTCCTCCGTTCTTATCTGCTGGCGTAGCTCGGCAACCGCATGGGTAAGACTGCACACTTGCCCATGCGGGTTTTTTTCCACTACTCGGTCAAAACCCCGGGCCAGTTGGCGTCCCCGCTCTTGATGTAACCGCTGGTATTCTTCTCCCAGCGCTTCTTTACCCCCAGACTGTAATTCAGGAATAGCCTCCCGTTGACGACGGACCAGGCCTCCGGATCCGTGCTCGCCGTGTAGCCGTTGGCGACCGCGTAGGCGCAGTAACCGCCATAGGCGGGGGCGTACTTTTCCGGCGTCGCCTCGAACGCGGCCCGATTCTCCTCGCTGGAGAAGTGCCAGATCGCTCCGTTCCATCGATGGCTGATCTTCGAGTCCCCTTCCACCGGCCGTTTCTCGTTGAAATAGGCGACCGGGTCGAATCCCCGGATCGCTCCGGCGTCAGTGGAAAATACTGGATCCTTGTCCGCGATCGCCGGCACCGAGAACAGCAGCGCCGCGGCCGCGACGAGGACGGTCTTCGCTGTCATTGTTTCGAACCTCCGGGGCACCGGGTGGCCTGAATAGACCACTTGCCTCGATAATCCCATGTTATCGAACTTCGACCCCGATTCGCGATGACGGTTTCAGAGACTCGCTGTGCTCGCGCTGATGTTCAGCGCCGCACTCTCCGGATGCAGCGTCGCCAGGCTCGCATACAACCACTCCGACGGGTTGCTGCTGCGAAAGATGGACGCCTATCCGGATCTCTCTTTCGAGCAGATCACCGCCACCCGGGAACGCCTGGTTCGGCGACTGGAAACGCAACGGCAGCGCGAGCTGCCGGCCGACCTCGACACTCTGCGGCGCACGCGTTCCGTGGTCGAGGACGGGCGCGACATCGACGAGGCGGAATGGATCATCCGCCAGGGGCGAATCCCGACGAGTTTGACCCTCGAGCGGACGGTGCCGGCCATCGCGGCTGCCTTATCCAGTTTCTCGCCGGCACAGATTCGGCATCTCGAAGGGCATTTTGAGAAGGTGAACCGGGACTTCCGCCGCAAGTATCTTTCATACTCCGAGCGGGAATGACTTCTGCGAAGCGTCCGGCGCACCACGCGACGCATCGAGCACTGGACAGGCGTACTGAACGAGAATCAGTGACATCGGGTCATGGAGCTGCGGGCGGCTTTCCCGCAGAACACCGGCGAGCGGCTCAGCTACAATGTCGTCAAGCAGCAGCGGCTGCTCGCGCTCTTGCGCGACGACGCGGGCGCGGAAGCCCTGTCTGAATACCTGATCGACTGGTGGATAAAGCGGGAGGGAAGGCGCCCGTCATTCAGACGAAGAACCGGTCAAAGTTTCGAGGCACTTGCACGACTTCTGGTTGGCGTCGATGCGGCTCAGGACACCTCGCAGAAACGCTTCTTGCTCTGGCGCATGGACCATTACATCGGACAGGTCGAAACGCTGAT
>DATIPL010000748.1:0-8210 GCA_035471965.1 Gammaproteobacteria bacterium | reverse complement strand
ATCTCCAGAACGAACAGCTCTTTGGGCACGAAGCGCTCGTGGTGGGCTTCGATGTAGGGCAGCTGCTTGCCGGAGGAATCGATCTTGAAGTAGTACGGGTTGGCGACATAACGCCGTTTTTCCTGGGTGGGCGTATCCGCGAGCACGTGGCTGTCTAGGGTCGGCACCTCGAGCGATTCCTCGGAGTCGTAGAGCTCGTCCTTCCACTTGTCCCAGTAAACGCCGAAACGGCTCACCCAGTCCTTATATCCAGCCTCCTTCGCCGCCCTGTCGGCCCCGGGGTTGTGGCGAATATGCAGCGGTGCAAGAACGTGCTTCGGCGCGTAAGGCGTGAAATACGAACCGCCGGTGGCGAGATACATGAGGAAGGCGGGGAACGGCGCCGCAAACTCGAAGCGGACGGTGGTTTCGTCGATGCGTCTCGCCGTCAAAGCTTCGCCTCCGGCGGTCCAGCCGGACGGCGGTTTCTTGTATAGCTCGGGGTGCTTGACGATATCCTCGAAGAAAAACACCACGTCATCGGCGGTGAACGGATGACCGTCGGACCATCGATGGCCTTTGCGCAAATGAATCGTGATCGAGCGCCGCTCCTTGCCCCAGCTCCAGGCGCGGGCGACGTTCGGCACGATGGTCTGTAAATCGTCGCTCAGCCGGACCAGGTTGACCTGGCGCCAGCTCATGATCTCGCTGGTTCCGGCTGTGGGCGCGAGGCTCAGGCCCCGCAGGACGCCGCCGTACCGGCCGCACTCCTCGTAAGGCAGCAGTATCAGCGGCTCACGGGGCAGGCGCTGGTCGACGGGCGGAAGCTCGCCGGCGGCCACTCTTGCAGCAAAGGCCGGGTTTTCATCGAGCTCGAGCGAGCGGCGCTGGCGTTCGAACTCACTCAGCTCGAGCTGCTGAGGCCACTTTGTCGTCAGTCCGTCGGGGTTTGATATCGTCGGGCACACTGCCGTCGCCGTGGCAGTGTAAAAAAGCAATTGAGCAAGAAGCATCGCCACGAAAAACTGTGATCGTGACTTCACGAACGGATGGGACCCCCGCTTGTGTATTCATGCCATTATGCATGAATAAAAATCGAGGTTTGTTAACAATTGTAACCAGCCAACGGCAATGCAGCGTTGCACATCGACGGGCGGCACCCGCGCTCGCGACTGTGCCTTCAACGCTGCTCGGGCACCGACGGCCGCACCCGGTGTGCGCTTATTTCGTGCCGTAGAGGCGGTCGCCCGCGTCACCCAGTCCGGGAACGATGTAGCCGTGCTCGTCCAGATGATCGTCGATGGAGGCGGTGTAGATGTGCACGTCCGGGTGCGCTTCCCGAAACGCCTTGATGCCCTCCGGAGCGGCGAGCAGACAGACCATCTTCATGTTGACCGCGCCGGCTTCCTTGATGCGCTGAACCGCGGCGATGGCGGAGTTTGCGGTCGCAAGCATGGGATCTACCACGATCACCTGCCGATCCCCGAGCTCGTGGGGCACCTTGAAGTAATACTCCACCGCCACCAGCGACTCGGGGTCCCTGTAAAGCCCTACGTGGCCGACCCGGGCCGACGGGACCAGGTCAAGCATGCCTTCGAGCAGACCGTTGCCGGCGCGGAGAATGGAAATCAGGACCAGTTTCTTGCCCGCCAGCGTCGGCGCCCGCATCCGGGTCAGGGGTGTCTCGATTTCTTCCATCTCCAACGGCAGATCCCGTGTCACCTCGTAGCCGAGCAGCAGAGAGATTTCCAGCAAAAGCTGGCGAAAGGTGGCCGTGGGAGTTTCCTTGCGCCGCATGAGGGAGAGCTTGTGCTGCACCAGCGGATGATCGATTACGGTCACGTTTTCCATGGCGTTCTCTTTGAGATGGTTATGCGGCAACGATTGAGGAGGGATTGAACGAGCCGGGAGCAAATTCCTTATCCTTCGGTCTCATTCCAAGGCCAAGGCAGCTTACGATCCTACGATTACTCTCTGCTTTCGACCTGCGAACTGCAATGGGCGACATACAGGGTATTCACATCGATTCTGCAATGGAAAAGAGCATGACTCCCGGAACGGAGGTCACTGATCAAAACACCGTGCCATCGCTCTTCACCCGGAGAGGCGGTTCCCCGTCCGCACGCTTCTCCGCCGCAACACGCCGGCCCGCGCTCCAGGTGCCCCCCTCTAGTATCTTGGCCAACGGCAGGGTCTCCTCATCCAGACCCAGCCGCCGCCGTATGAGAGGCGCCAGACGATCGAGCAGCGCCACCGTCAGGGCGCGCCACTCAACCACCAGCTCCGTCCCCACGTCGTGAACCCTGTTCATCTTGCTCGAATCTCGAAGCTCGAGCACCCCGAGATCAATGAACAATCCTCCATTTCGATATTCGGCGAGGCCGGTGAGCGCGTTCAAACCGGTTACGCGCATACCCGCCCACCCCAACGGTTCCACCAGAGAATAAGTGAGCCACTGGGACAGCTTGTGCAGCGGCATCAGGCCATTCGTGACGTCGTCCCGATGAATTGCCGGATGGCGCCATACGTCACCCAGATTCTCCCCGCCAAGCTCTATTCTTCCAGGCCAGATGCCTGAAAATGAGTCCAGCACCGTTACCAGCACGTTGCGGGCCGAGACCGTACCGCCTTTCGCACGCTCAACGAAGTAATCATACAGATTTCCGATCCGGGGCAGAGTCTGCCCGAACACCTCGGGTCTGGCGCGCAGCGTCCGCCCCAAGGCGTTCATCAATTCGACCCTGCCGTCGATGCCGACCAGCGGATTCGCATCGCTTACCTGAAACGCGCGCATCAGTTTGTCGTTGTCCAGTTCCTCGAGTCCGCCGGCATCCGCAATCAGCTTGGCGCTCTTGCGCGACGACAGCGCTCCATTCAGAAACATATGGAAGCTGGCCACAGCAAGACCCTCGGAACGAGAATAAAGACCGTCCGTGCCCGGCTCCCGGAATCGCCACTGGCCACCAGCGCCGGCGTCGAGTAGAACGCTTACGACGGTCAGGTCAATTCGCGCCCGCGCGCGCTCAGCGGAAGACGCATCGCCGAGCGCGGCATCGAGCAGGGCCGCGCGGTCGATACCGCCTGCGCCGAAATGACGCCAGCGGCTGTGGCAGGGAATGGAGAGATCCGGATAGTTGGTTCGGATGTCGTCGACAACGTAGTCGGCGGCGGCGTCGAGTCGATCCAGATGCAGGCAGAAGTTTTCGAGCTGGTCTCGTTCTCCTTTCTGCAAAAGTTCTGTCGCGCGCTCGCGAACGGCGTCCGGCGTGCGCAGAGCCGCGGCTGCGCTGGTGGCGTTGCGCTCTGCAACAACGTTAATCGTCGAGTCCTCTACCTATGGCTCGCTTGAGCTCCTCCGCAGCGATAGGCGTTTCGGAAAAATATCCGGCCGCTCGCTTTGCCGCCATTTCGACGCTGGCGTCATCCGGAATAAGCTCCCTTGGAATCGGAACGCGATGCGCGATCTCGATACCCTGGCGAACGATGGATTCGTACTTCATGTTGCTCATTGAAACGAAGCGATCGATGCGGCTGATACCCAGCCACTGCAGCGCATCCGGCATCAGCTCCTGAAATCGCATGTCCTGAGCGCCGGCCACGCATTCAGTTCGTTCAAAATAAGTTTCGGCGCGGTCGCCACCCCGCTGCCGTTTGCGGGCGTTGTACACGAGAAACTTGGTGACCTCGCCCAGCGCGCGACCTTCTTTGCGGTTGTAAACGATGACGCCGGCGCCGCCCTGCTGCGCTGTTTCGATACACACCTCGATGCCGTGGGCGAGATATGGGCGACAGGTGCAGATGTCGGATCCGAAAACGTCCGAGCCATTGCACTCGTCATGCACCCGGCACGCCACCTTTCCCTTGGGATCGGTAATCGCGTCGAGATTGCCGAAGCAGTAAATGGTAATGCCCCCTATGGGGGGCAGAAACATCTTCAAGTCGTTGCGGGTAACGAGCTCCGTGAACATGCCACCCGACTGCTCGAACAGGCAACGCCGAAGCGCACCCTCGGTCACCCCGAAACGCTCGGCGATCCTGGGAAGATACCAGACCGGCTCGATAGCGGCCTTGGTGACGCGCGCGTCACCTTCGTCGGTCAACACGTTTCCATCCGGCTTCAGCCGCCCGGCTTCAATCGCATCGCGGATTTCGGGCATGTTCAGCTGCGCCTTTGTCACGGCAATGGTCGGACGAATGTCCCAGCCCGACTTCAGCTCGTCGGCGAAGATTTCGCTTACCAGGTGTCCGTAGGGATCGAGAGAGACGATTTTATTCGGGTCGCTCCACTGTGGCACCGGGCCGATGGACGCAGCGGGGGAAGTGTCAGTGAGATCGGGCACGTGCAGCGGATTGAGCTGCCCGGAGGCCACCGCCAGCGCGCGGTAAAGCGAATAGGATCCGGAGTGCGCACCAATTGCGTTGCGGCGCGCGGAATCCGTCAGTGTGCCGACGACGGGACCGCGCTCTTCAGGCGTCGGCGCTCCCCAGACGATGGGCACGGCGGCCCGCTGCTTGTTCGGATGAGAGGTCAGCTTTATGTGAGAGGACGGTCTCTTAGCGTCGTTCATGTCAGTTCGATTCCGGCCCCGGGACGCGGTGAAATTGACGGAAAATCAACGCGCTTCGGGAGCGCGTCCGCCGATCGAAAAAACGGAATATACGCTAATGAAACGCTCTGCGACACATGGCGCGCGCCCCAATCAAGATCCGACCGGGTCGGGGAATCCGCTGCCTGGAGCGGGCCCGTATCCCCTGAAGCTCAGCGCTCCTCTTTCCGGTAGGGAACCAGCAACGCCGCGGGGGCGCGGGCGTTCCTCGCCACCAGCGCCATTGCCACCACGGTGATCAGGAACGGCAGCAGGAGAAAAACCTGGAAAGGCAGATCGATGACTCCGCTGGACTGCAGCCTGAGCTGGAGCGCGTCCACCGCGCCGAAGAGCATCGCGGCGAAGGCGCATCGCCAGGGATCCCAGCGACCGAGCACCACCAGCGCGATACACACCCAGCCCCGGCCGGAAATAACGCCGAACGTAAAGGCGTTGAATTGGGCAAGAGAAAAGTAAGCCCCGGCGACGCCAAACAAGGCACCCGAGATCATCAGCGCCTGATAGCGTTTCCAGACCACGGAAACCCCGGCCGAAGCTGCCGCATGCGGGTTCTCGCCCACGGTCCGCAGATTCAAACCCCAGGGCGTGCGGTAGAGCACAAAAGCGGTGAGCGGCACCAGCAGAAAACCCAGATACACGAGCGTCACGTGATCAAACAGAATGGGGCCGAGCACGGGAAGTTCGGAAAGAAGCGGCAACGGCATGGGCTCGAACGCGGCGACATTGGGCGGCTGCGAAGGCTGTCCGAACACCAGGCGATAGCCGAAGAAACTGAGCCCCGAGCAAAACAGAGTCACGCCCAGGCCCGAGACGTGCTGACTCAACCCCAGGGTGACGGTAAGCACACCCATGAGCGCGCCGAAGACGATGCCTGTCAGCGCCGCGACGGCGATTCCCAGCCACAGGCTTCCGGAAAAGTAGCCGGCGCAGAAACCCGTCATGGCGGCGAGTAGCATGATCCCCTCTATCCCCAGGTTCAAAACTCCCGACCGTTCGCTGAACATTTCACCCAGAGTCGCCAGCAGCAGCGGAGTCGCCACCCGCACCATGGCGGTGAAAAATCCAATCTGGAATATTTGCTCGATGATGTCGGTCATTCGGACGTATGTGGCGAGTAATTTGCAGGGATGACTTTTTCGTACATCGAATGTCGAATATCGAACGTCGAAACCAAGCGCCTGATCCAATCAAATCCAATCGTCGATATTCGTTATTCGATCTTCGCGATCACGCGCCGCGCATGACCGCCGAAATTCGCACTCTGTATTGGGTAAACAAGAGCGCCACCAGCATGCAGATAAGCGATGCGCCCTGAATGACGTCGGCGAGAAATACCGGCACGCCGGTAGCGCGGGACATGTTTTCCGCCCCTGTAGCAATGGCTGCAAAGAAGATCGCCGAAGGAACGACGCCAAGCGGATTCAGCCGCGCCAGCATGGCAATAACGATGCCGGTGTAACCGTAGCCGGGGGAGAGTGTCGCCATCACCTGGAAGTGCAGCCCGGCCACCTCTCCTACTCCCGCGAGACCCGCAAGTCCTCCGGACAACACCGCGGTGAGAAATACCACCCGATTTACGGGAATGCCGCCATGCGCCGCGGCGCGCGCGTTCTCCCCCACCGCCCGGATGGCAAAACCGAACGTTGTCCGCGTCATCAACAACCATACGAGCAAGGCGGCCACGCCGGACAGCAATACCCCAAGATGCAGGCGGGTGGTTTCGAGCAGGATGGGAAACTCCGCATCCATGCGAATGTCGGGCGAATCCGGATAACCGCTCAGCGAATCCTTCCACGGCCCGCTCAACAGCGCCATCATGCCGTAGAACATGACGAAGTTGAGCATCAGGGTGGCAACCACATCGTCGACCTGGAAACGCACTTTGAGCAGCGCCGGGACGCTGGCCCAGAGTCCACCGGCCACGGCGCCACCCAGCATCATCAGCGGCACCAGGGGCCAGGCTGGAAGGCCTTGGCGGGCGCCGATGTAGGCGGCCGCCATGGCGCCCGCCAGCAGTTGTCCCTCCGCACCGATATTCCAGAACCTGGCGCGGAAGGCGACCGCGACGGCCAGCCCCGTGAAAATCAGCGGCGCTGACTTGACCAGTGTTTCGACCGAATTAAAGCGGCCGCCGAATGCGCCCTGAAAAAGCGCGCCGTAGGCGGCAAGAACATCGCCGCCGGCGGCGACGATGAGCCCGCTGCAAAAAATCAGCGTGGCGACGACCGCAGCTAACGGCAGCGCGAGGTTCATCCACCCCGGCGTGCGACCGCGGGTTTCGAGCCTGATATGCATCAAGCCGCTTTCGATCCGGCCATGAGCAGACCCACTTGGGAGGGCGTCGCCGCCGATGCGTCCAGGTCACCCACGATTCGACCCTCGTACATCACCACGATTCGATCGGAGATCGCGAACAGCTCTTCCAGGTCCTCGCTGATCAGGAGAACGCCACGACCCTGCGCCCTGAGCCTGAGAAACTGGTCGTGAACAAACTCCACCGCGGCGACATCCAGGCCCCGCGTCGGCTGTGCCGCGATCAGCACCAGCGGATCCAGCGCAAGCTCTCGCGCCAGCAGCACCTTCTGCAGGTTGCCGCCGGAAAGCGTCCCGGTGCGCGCGTCCGGTCCCTCGGTGCGGATATCGAACTTTTCTATTTGATCCAGAACAAATTGTCGCACTGCCTTGCGATTGAACCAGCCGAAACGACTGAAGGGGCGTCTGTGTGCCAGCGGCAACATGACGCTGTCGCTCAGGGGCAGAGTCGTGAGCAGTCCCGCACCCATGCGATCCTCGGGGATATGGGCAACACCCAAGCGCTGCATGCTGCGCGGACTCGTGACACGCACTGTTTGTCCGTCGACCTGAATGATCCCGCTGGAAGGAGAAACGACGCCGGAGATGACTTCCGCCAGCTCGCGCTGACCGTTCCCCGAAACGCCGGCGACGCCGACAATCTCTCCGGCATGAACATCGAGCGTGATTCCGGACAGCATTTGCCGGCGGTCGGGGCCGAACTCCATATTCACATCGGCGAGCTTGAGCAAAACCCGGCCGGTCTTCATCGGTCGCTTCTCTGGAGGCAGGATAGGGTGGCCGCACATGAGTTCGGCGAGCTTCTGTCGCGTCAGTTTGGAGTCATTTTCCACCTCGTCCACCACCCGGCCTCTGCGCATGACCATGAGCCGGTTCGTGATGGCGAGCACCTCGTTGAGCTTATGGCTGATGAAAATGATGCCGACGCCGTCGTTCGCCATGGCGCGTATCGCGCGGAACAGGCTTTCGGTCTGCTGCGGCGTCAATACCGAAGTGGGCTCGTCCAGGATCAGGATTCGCGCGCCGCGAAACAGCGCCTTGACGATTTCCAGTCTCTGCTGCTCCCCGACGGTCAGGTCGCCCACCAGTGCCTCCGGCTCGAGCTTCAGGCCATAGCGACTGGCAATGTCCTCGAGCCTTTTGCGGGCGCCAGCCCGGTCGAGGAGCCCGGCGCGGCCGCGCTCGCCCACCATCAGATTCTCGAGCACCGAATGTCGCGGCACCAGATGAAAGTGCTGGTGCACCATTCCGATTCCAGCAGCGAGCGCGTCCGCCGGCCGGGAAATGTTCAACAGATGCCCGTCGATTTCG
>DATIPL010000747.1:0-3846 GCA_035471965.1 Gammaproteobacteria bacterium | reverse complement strand
AGATCACCGGCGCGCCGTCGAGCTCGGCCATGCTGATCTCGCTGCGCTTCACTTCGGCGAAGGGATGCGAGGTGCTGACGAAGACGATGACGTCGTAGCTGTTGAGCGCCTGCGCGTGCAGGCGCTCGTCACGTTCGAGCTGAGCCTGGATGGTGACATCGCAGCGCTCGTTCACGAGCGCCTGCTGCACCGTCTGGGTGTTGCCGATGGTCAAGGCCACGCGAACGCCCGGAAATCTCTGCCGAAACGCCGCCACCAGCGGGATCAGGATGTAGGGCCCGTCGGCGCCGATGCGAAGCGTGCCGCGGCGAAGCGCCTTGCTCGCCTGGAGCAGATCGGTGGCTTCCTCCTCCAGGGTGAAAAGCTGCCGTGAGAGCCCGGCCAGCGATCGTCCGAGCTCGTTGGGCTCCACCCCGCGGCCGACCCGCCGGAACAGAGCCACTCCGTAGTAGTCCTCCAAGGAGCGGATGTGGCTGGTGACGGCTGGCTGGCTCACGTGCATCGCCTTGGCCGCGGCGGTAAAGCTGCCGGTTCGAACCACCATGTCGAAAGCGCGGAGCTGAGAGAGGTTCATCCAAGGTCCCGGGACTGATAAGTCCAACTTATAGTCCCAATAGATAAATGTAATTTGAATTATATATACTGCACCGCAATAATTCACGCCCATCAGCGGTGTAGGCCGCTCACATTAAAGGTGACGACGAAAATGAAATCCGAAGCAACAAACATGATGGTCGAAGCGGCAACCCGAGTGGGTCTGGCGTACGCGCTGGCGCTGGTCGCGTTGACCGCGCTGATGATGGTCGTCGCCGGCTGACCGGATCACCCCATGCGGCCGCTGGCAGGGAAGCCGGCGGCCCGGTTCTCGGCTCGGCGGCTGCAGGCTCGGCCGCTGCGAGTTTCCCCTCGAGCTTCGCCATTTCGGCGCCCGCCGGACTTCTCGGATCGCGGGCGCGTTTTTACGCCTGCGGGTCGTTTTCAAGCGCAGGCCTCGTCGATTGAGAATTCCGTCTAGAATTGACTCATTGCCCACTGCGGCGAAGCGAAGCTTGGATTTCTTCCGACAATCAGGTACGCGCCGGTGCAGTCCGAATACATGAGCAAGGCGTTAATGGTCGCGGTCGCCGCCGCCGGGCTGCTTTGCGCGCAGTCGCCCCGTTCAGACATCCTCCAGGACTTCGAAGACTCGGTTTCGGCGCAGGCTGCCGCGGCAGCCGCCGCTGGCAACGACCTGCGCCCCATCCCCGATCACGCGGTCAAGGGCGTGATGTTCCCGCCCCGGGGCCGGCTCGTTCCCATCGACGACACCGTGATGATGCTGGCGCCCGGATCCAAAATCCGCGATCTCGGGAACCGAATCGTCTTACCGTCCGCCATCACCGCGCCGGTCAACGTCCGCTACACCGTGGACAGTTACTCCCACGTGCACAACATCTGGCTGATGCCCGGCGAAGTCGAGTTGAAATCAAAAGAGAAAAGCAGTAGCGGCAACAACTGAGCGCCTTGCTCATCACGTTTCGCGGCGGCGCCTCGAACGCGCCGATCATTGGTCGAAAAGTCAAGATCAGAGACCGCCGCTCCGGCGGGCTATGAGCGTCCGCCGGTCTGTCGCCATGCGGCAGGTGAGACACCGGTCGCTTTTTTGAAGCTTCGGCTGAAGGCCGCCTCGGAGGCATATCCCACGGTACGCGCCACCGCGGAGACTTTCATTGCGCCATCGGCCAACAGCCGCGCGGCGACCTGCATTCTCCAGCGTGACAGATACTGCATGGGCGGCTGACCCACCAGCTGCGCGAATCGCTCGGCGAGAGCCGATCGGGAAAGCCCGACCGATTCCGCGAGCTCTTCGAGTATCCAGGAGTGTGCCGGCTGCTTGTGCAACAAGACCAGCGCGCGTCCCACGAATGGATCCCGCAGTCCCGCCAGCCATCCGCTCTGTCCGGCAGGAATGTCGCGGAAGTGTCTCCGCACCACCTCGATGAACATCAGCTCGCTCAAGCGAAGTCGCATGCAGTCCGCCCCCGCGCGCTTTTCGCGCGACTCCGCAATGGTGAGCTCGATGAGCTGACTCAGAATGTTGCTCTCCGACGTCGCGGGTCGGCGCACGCGGAGCAGCCGAGGCAGGGTGGCCAGCAGCGGGTTGAAGGGCCGCACGTCCCAGCCGAGAAAACCGCACACGAGATGCATTCGATCCGCGCCATCGCCGCCTTCCCTGACGGTGAACGGCAGACGGCCTTCCGCCATCATGCCGAAGACCGCCATCGAGGCTTCTACGTCGAGCTCGGCGCGTCCGCCCGGATCCATCGACATCACATAGGGGTCCCCGTGGGGAAAAATGACGATGTCTCCCTGCTCGAGCGCAACCGTAGGCTTGCCCATGAGTCCCGCCCAGCAATTCCCCTGGGTGACGATGTGATAGGACATGACGTGCTGAGCGCGGGGCAGAATGATCGGCGCCAGCGCGGCCCCGTCCGGCACCGCCACCCCCCAGGGCGGGGCCGCGTCGGTGATGAAATACAGCGCGCCGGTGAGCTTTACCGTCTGCAGCACATCCGACAGCGTGTCGGCGGTTTCCGCCTCGCCGGCGGTGGATTCGGCTTGCGTCGTCATCGCCCATTCCGCAGTCCGCATTGCGCGCTGGACGCAGCGGCAATCAATCCGGACGTTTGGTCATTCCATCCGCCCATGCCGTCATTCTAACTTCAACGTCGAGATTCGAGACATCAGCGAGATTCAAAATGAACGACGCAGCGAAAGGCCAGGTCAACAAATCGGCAGCCGAGGTGTATGAAGATTTCTTCGTGCCCGCCCTGTTTCAACAATGGACGGCGAGGGTCGCCGATGCGGCCGAAATCGGGGCAGGCCAGCGGGTGCTCGACGTCGCCTGCGGCACGGGCACTCTGACGCGGGAAATTGCAGCACGGGTGGGCGCGGAAGGCTCGGTCGTGGGTGTCGACATCAACGACGGCATGCTGGAAGTCGCGCGACGAAAAACTCCGCAAGTCGAGTGGCGGCGGGGCGCGGCGGAAGCACTGCCTTTCGAAGACCACAGCTTCGACGCCGTGGTGTGCCAGTTCGCGCTGATGTTTTTCACCGACCGGCGTGCCGCCATCCGGGAAATGCTGAGGGTGTTACGGCCCGGCGGGCGACTGGCCGTAGCAGTGTGGGACCGGGTGGAAAACTCGCCGGGCTATGCCGCCGTCACCGGGCTCCTTCAGCGTCTCTTCGGTGACGAAGCAGCGAACGCCCTGCGCGCGCCTTTCAATCTCGGCGATGAGCAAGCACTGCGTTCCGAGTTCGCCAACGCGGGCATTTCCGGACTTGAAATCATGACCCGAGCAGGAACGGCCCGCTTCAGCTCGATCAAGGATTGGATGTACACCGACGTCAAGGGCTGGACGCTGGCTGACATGATCGACGACGCGCAGTTCGATCGGCTCCTAAAAGAGGCTGAAGTTGCGCTGAAGGAATTCGTGGACGCGGATGGAAATGCCACCTTTGCGGCTCCGGCTCATATTGTTAGCGTGACGAAGAGCTGATACCTGAGAGGAAGAGAAAAAGAACGCGCATTGTCAGCTTTAGAGATCGTAGAAAAAGGTTGGCATCCCTGCCATCTGCACCCCTCTTACGCGCCGCAATGAATGGAAATTATCTGAGTGGATGCCTGCCTTTGCGGGTATGTCTTATTCGCGCTGACTCAGACGTATTCGAGCTCACCACAGGGTAGTCAAGTCTCTCGATCACGAGGTCGACTCCGGTGGGCCTTTGAGCTCGACGGTATTTCCCTCGGGGTCCCGGATATAGATGGAGGGGCCGCTGCCCTCGGCGCCGTATCGGGTCTCGGTG
>DATIPL010000746.1:0-2596 GCA_035471965.1 Gammaproteobacteria bacterium | reverse complement strand
TTCTGTGATGGGCGGAGAGCAGGCCGCCAACGTACTGGCCCAGGTCAAGCGCGACAACTTCGAGCGCAGGGGCGAGGCCTGGAGCGCGGACGACGAAGAGGCGTTCAAGGCGCCCATCCGCGACCAGTACGAGCACCAGGGACATCCCTATTACGCCACCGCGCGGCTCTGGGACGACGGCATTATCGATCCGGTCCAGACGCGTGATGTCCTCGCGCTGGGACTCTCCGCGGCGCTCAATGCGCCGATTGAGGAAACGCAGTTCGGCGTGTTGCGAATGTGAGGGATCTTATGCCGAATGTCGAAAATCGAATATCGAATATCGGTCGCAAACGCCGCCAACCACCATAAAACGAGATTTCTTATCTCTCGCGCCGCGACGACGTGGAAGCCGGAATTCGACATTCTATATTCCATATTCGACGCAATTCCCCAAGAGGCGACACCAGCATGTCGGATAAGACAATACTTCATGAAATCGATGGTCGCGGCGTTGCCACCGTCACTCTCAATCGCCCCGAGGTTCACAACGCCTTCGACGATGCGCTGATCGAAACGCTGGCGAGCACGCTGAAGAGATTCGAATCCGACGACGCCATTCGAGCGGTGGTGCTCGGCGCAAAGGGGAAAAGCTTTTCCGCTGGTGCCGATCTTCGCTGGATGCAGCGTATGGCGGGCTGTTCCGAAGCCGAAAACCTGGAGGATGCACGGCAACTCGCCGGCCTCCTGCGCACACTCCAGCATATACCGAAACCCACCGTGGCCCGCGTACAGGGGTCGGCCTTCGGCGGCGGGGTCGGTCTGGTGGCCTGCTGCGATATCGTCGTGGCGTCAGACAATGCCCGCTTCGCCCTCACCGAGGTGAAGCTCGGACTCATCCCCGCGGTAGTCAGCCCGTACGTCTCACGCGCCATGGGCGAACGCCAGGCGCGACGCTACATGCTCACCGGCGAGCGATTCAGTGCCGGGGAGGCGTACCGACTGGGCCTGGTTCACGAAGTGGTGCCCGAAGCCGCGCTGGACGATCGAATCCGCGCGGTTCTGTCGTTGCTGCTGGAGAACGGTCCGGCGGCGATGGCTGCGATCAAGGCGCTGATGGACCGGGTCGCCGGCGGACCGCTGGACGACGCGATGATCGAGGACACCTCGAAACGCATCGCGGAGGTGCGCGCAAGCGACGAGGGCAAGGAAGGCGTGACCGCGTTCCTCGAGAAACGCAGGCCGCGCTGGTCGAACCAGGGCTGATGTTCGAATCGATTCTGGTCGCCAACCGCGGCGAAATCGCCTGCCGCGTCATTCGAACGGCCAGGCGTCTCGGCGTGCGCACCGTCGCCGTTTACTCCGATGCGGACAGGGACGCCCTGCACGTGGAGCTTGCCGACGAAGCGTATCGGCTGGGTCCCGCGGCGGCTTCGGAGAGCTATCTGAACGGAACCAAGCTGCTCGAGATTGCGCACCGCGCCGGCGTCCAGGCGATCCATCCCGGCTACGGATTTCTGGCCGAGAACGCGCGCTTCGCCGACGCCTGCGCCGACGCCGGGGTGACCTTCATCGGACCGCCTGCGCAGGCGATCCGGTCAATGGGCTCGAAGTCGGCCGCGCTCGAGCTCATGAGCCAGGCCGGCGTTCCCGTCTTGCCGGGATACCGCGGGGACGATCAGTCGGACGAAGCGCTAATCGCGGCGGCAAAATCAGTGGGCTATCCCTTGGTGGTAAAGCCTGTGGCCGGAGGCGGAGGCAAGGGCATGAGGATCGTCGCTGCCGCCGAGGAACTCAAGCCCGCTATCGATTCTTCGCGGCGCGAGGCGCAAGCCGCCTTCGGCGACGGCGAGCTGTTGCTGGAGCGGTATCTGGAACGCGCGCGTCACGTGGAGGTCCAGGTCTTCGCCGATTCCCGCGGCAACACCGTTCACCTCTATGAGCGCGACTGCTCCGTTCAGCGTCGTCATCAGAAGATCATCGAGGAAGCGCCGGCACCGGAACTCAGCGACGCCCTGCGTGAACGCATGGGCGCTGTCGCCGTCCGCGCTGCCGAGGCTATCGACTACGTGGGCGCCGGCACGGTGGAGTTTCTGCTGGATCCGGATGCGGCGAAGAAGGCCAAAGGAAACAACCATCCCTTTTACTTCATGGAGATGAATACGCGACTCCAGGTCGAGCACCCGGTCACCGAGATGGTGATGGACATCGACCTGGTGGAATGGCAGCTTCGGGTCGCGTCCGGTGAACCGCTGCCGGAGACGTCCGGCAAGCCCGGTCCCTCGGGACACGCCATCGAAGCGCGCATCTATGCGGAAGATCCCGGCCGCGGATTTCTACCCGCCTCCGGTCGTCTCACCCACCTGCGTGCGCCGGTCGGACGGGGCCTGCGCGTGGACACCGGCGTGCGTCAGGGAGACGTCATCGGCGTCCACTACGATCCCATGATTGCCAAGCTCATTGCACACGGGCGCGACCGGCCGGAAGCCGTGCGCAGGCTCGGCCTCGCCCTCAAGAACTACGAGATACTCGGGGTCACCACCAACATCGCCTATCTCTCCCGCATCGTTTCCCATCCTTCCTATACCGCTGCGCAGATCGATACCGGCTTCGTCGG
>DATIPL010000745.1:0-2895 GCA_035471965.1 Gammaproteobacteria bacterium | reverse complement strand
GGAGGACTGAGATGCCGCCGTCACACGAAAAGGGAACGGATGTCCACGCTGGACTCTTCGCCCAGACGATCGAAATTCCGTTCGAGCCATTCGGCGGCGGATCGCCGGCCGATGTCGCGCAAGTGCAGAAGGAACGGCCATTCCGTATTCAGCTTGCTGGACGACCTGAGCGGCTTGAGCTCGTTCTCGTCGCTGATACGATGAATCAGCATGCGCCGATAACGCTCCGGATCCAAGTTGCCGTCCTGCAGAAGGCGAGAAACGAAGTCGATCGCGCGCAACTCCCGCATCAGGCTCGCGTTGAAGGTGATTTCACTCACCCGATTGGAAATTTCCGGCGCCGTCGTCGGCGTCTCCCTTCTTACCAGAGGATTGATCTGCACAATGACGACGTCGCGGGATCGACAGTGGTAGTAAAAGGGAAACAGGACCGGGTTCCCCATGTAGCCGCCGTCCCAATAGGGTTCGCCGTTGATCTCCACCGCCCGGAACATGTTCGGCAAACAGGCCGACGCCATGACCGCCTCGATCGAGAGATCCGAGCACTGAAACACCTTGACCCTGCCGGTAAACACGCTGGTGGCGGAGACGAAGAGCTTCACTTTCTCGCATCGACGAACCCGCTCGAAGTCCACCCGCGCACGAACCGCTTCGTGCAAAGGGTTGAAATTCGTCGGATTGAGTTCATACGGGGATACGAAGCGGCTGAGTATGTCGAAGAGCATAAAGCCAGGAGAATGATCGAGGTTCCAGTTGCCGGTAATGAGATCGAGAGGCGTACGTTTTAACGGGCTCCACCACGACCGGCGGCTCACGTCCCGCCAGAAGTCCGCCAGTGCCTGACGGGCGCCGTCGCGGCCGTCTCTCATGAATCCATCGGCGAGGATGACCGCGTTGATGGCGCCGGCGCTGGTGCCGCTGATTGCTTCGATCTCCACTCGCCCGTCCTCGAGCAAGCGGTCGAGCACGCCCCAGGTGTAGGCCCCGTGCGCGCCGCCGCCCTGGAGCGCCAGGTTCACAGGCCTGGCGAGGAGCTGTCGTCGATTGTCACGCTGCGCCGCGCGCGGACACAGTGCATCGAGATCAGTGACGCCGATCATTCGTCTTCAGAGCGCAGTAACATTACTGAGTGCCGATCCATCTCAGGCTGCTGCCGGTGCGATGACTTCGAGCCGAATGTTCCCCGGGATGCGGCACATCATGTGCTTGGTCGGGCCGCCGCCGAGAGACTCCGGCGCAAACTCGATCTCGACATCGTCGCGATGCGAAAGCTTGTCGTGTAAACCGTCGAGCTTCATTGCATCGCCAACTTTCAGCGCGAAGTGGTGCAGGCCGATCACGCGATGGCGGTCGAACGGGACCGCGCTTTCGGGATCCTCCGCCTGCCACAAGGTGATTAAGACTGTGCCGTCGCTGACGAACACGGCAGGGTAATCTGGCATTTCCCCTATCTGCCCGAAGCCGAGGCCATGAATGAAAAATTCCCGCGCCGCGTCGAGCTTGGGCACGGTCAGGCCAACGTGGTGGATACCTTCCGTCTTTGTTTCAGATGCGATCATGTTGGTTCTCCTCACTTGTATCGAATTGATACGGCCAGTTGTTTCAAACGCCGTTTGACTTGAGTCGCGAGCGCTCGGTGCAGCAAAGGACCGTATTGCGTGCTCGATGTCGTCGTCTGCTGCATGCCACAATGTGGCGCTGAGTCCGGCCGCCGGACAACATCGCCGTCTTTAACGGGAGTGCAACCCGCGTGCCACATCGAGCTGTATTTTTGTTTCGTGAAGTTGGTGGCGTAATAGAAGCCTCTAAAAGCCCGCGAACGGAGTTCCGGGCTACAGGAAAAGAACAAGAAGCTAACGAGATTCCGCGAGTTGACGAAATGTCGTAACCGGGAATGACGGCAGGCGCTCCCTATGTAGATTGGAATCAGGCGTTGCCAGGTTGGCACGAAGGATGCTTGCGATCAGGCGCCCACGCCATGACGTGGTTTTTTCAGTCACTCGAAAAGGAGCGCCAAATCATGAACGACACGCGTTGCAGAAAAAGCGACCGAGACGGGATCTTACCGATACGACTGGGTCGTTCGGCGATTCAAGCCATCATCCGTGCAAAGAATCGGCGTACCGCCATCCGCGCGTTGATGGCGTTGGATAATCACCTGCTGAGGGATGTCGGCTTGGACCGCGGTCAGATACCGTCCGTAGTGGACAGCCTGTTGGACCGAGGCATTCCAAGGCTCGAGGGCATTCTTGCCTCCGCAACTGAACCCAAATGTGCAGTTGACAGAGACAAGTTCCCATCGGCGGCGTGACGCTAACCGCATTCAAGCCATACGGACGTTTCACCCGCGGTTGCGCGGTGAGTAGGCGTGCGCGCGCCACCGGCGGTAAATAATCGGCAGCAGCGAAAGGAGTCCGAGCCCGGTCAGCGCTCCGATGACTTCCGGCGTGAAGACCGTCGATACCGAGAAACCTTCGCCCGAGTCGAGCACCGAGCCGAAACCCGCGCCGGTGAAGGTGAAAACCAGCGCGCCCGGAACAATCCCGATTGCTGTGGCCAGCATGTAGGTGCGCAGGGGCACGCCGAGAAAGGCGGGCACGAGGTTCACGACGAAAAACGGAAACAAAGGTATGAGGCGCAGGGTGAGCAGATAACTGAACGCGTTTGCCTGAAAGCCAGCCTCCATGCGCTCGAACCAAGGTCCTGCTCGTGATCGCAGACTGTCGCCGAGAACGGTTCGCGCGGCGAGGAAAACCAGAGTGGCGCCCACGGTGGCACCGATCACAACGTAGAGCCCACCGGCCAACCCGCCAAACAGGAAGCCCCCGGTGATGCTGAGCGCGGCGCCGCCCGGCAACGAAAGCGCGGTAGAGGTGGCGTAAATAAGCATATAGG
>DATIPL010000744.1:0-2034 GCA_035471965.1 Gammaproteobacteria bacterium | reverse complement strand
GGCAGCGAAGGAGGCGCCTCGGCAGGTCCATCAGTCCGTGAACCGCGTGCAGTACCTGATCGACGTCGTCTGGGACATCTTCATCACCTCCGCCGGCGCACTCGTCGGTTGGGCGATGCTACGGGATCCGTCGTTCGGCCGGATCTGGGGCGGACTCGGGATCGCGGCGTCGATTCTCCTGCTCTACCTGAACCTCGACACGTTCCCTCGTGGTCCGGCGTATGCCGGATCGGTGGACCTCGGGCCGGTCGTGGCCGTGTGGTTCTTCGCCGTCTACTGTCGAGCACTCTGGCTGAGCCGTGCAGCGAGCCCTGTTTTTCGCACTGCCGAGATGTGAGAGTCGCGGGGCGCCAAACCCTTCTTGCGGGACCTCTCGCACCGGTGCCTCCATCTGTACCCTATTCAAGCGAGTCGACACGTCTTGCGAAGGTCGGGATCGTCCCGGGTTCGAATCCTGGCGCCGAGCGCTGGAAGGCCGAGCTTCCGGCGTTCCGCCAGCACTGGCATCCGTTCATGGAGGGTGCGGCGCGGCCGGGCGGCGGTGATCCGAGCGCGGCGCGCCACGAGGCGCTGCTGGCGTTCGCGCGAATAGTGGCCGGAGTAGGATCGGACTAGTAGCGGTCAGTCGTTCAGCCGACGCTCCAGCCCCTCCAGCAACAAGTCCAGCGTGAACTCGAACTCCTCCTGGCTGTCGCACCAGCCGAGTTCGTCGCCGTCGTTCGCGTGAATCTCGGCGGCGGCCATCGCGGTCAGGTTCGGCAACTGGGCGGCGAGCTTCTCGAACTCCGCCTCCGCGGCGTCGGCGTCGAAGCCACCGGCCGGCGAGAAAAGTTCCTGGACGAAGCCCAGCGACATGCTGCCGAGTGCATGGAGCGCCTTGTGGGCCAGGGCGTACGAGAATCCGCCATCGATGAGCAGCCCGAGTACGTCCTCGTAGTAGAACAGAACGCCGGGAGGGATGGTCGTGCGCGTTCCGATGAGCCGCGGCGCCCAGGGATGACGGACCATGACCTCGCGGGCGGTGAGGCATCGAAGGCGTAGCGCCGCCCGCCAGTCGGTGCCGTCACTCTCGCTTACGGCGTCACGCACCTCCCCGATCACCCCGGTGATGAGCCCGTCGAGCAGCGCGTCCTTGTTCGGGACGTGGTGGTAGAGCGACATCGACTCGACATCGAGCTCGGCCGCCAGACGGCGCATCGTGAGGGCGTCGAGACCCTCGGCGTCCGCGAGTTCCCGTGCAGCTGTCAGTATCCGCTCTGGCGTGAGCGGGTCGCGACGTTTCATCGTCCTCTCTAAAGCGTCAGCGGAAGCGCACGCCAGAAGCTGATGGACAGCGGCCCACGGGCGTCAGCGAGAAGCCGGCCAGCGTGTGCCGGGCGTCCTCCCATGCCTCGAGGGCCAGCGCCGTGATGGCTCGGCTTGGGCGATCACGCGGCGGATTCCGCAAGATGCGAGTCTTTCCAGGTCCAGGCGTACCTAACGATGAACAGCAAAGTGATGACTTCAACGACCACGAAGAAGACATAGAAAATTGGAGGAGTCATGACGAAAAGAGAAGCCATAGCACCCAAACTCTGCAACGTGGCTACGATAATATTGGCCCAGCGATTTGCAGCATACTTCAAGACTCGGGAAAGGACGGCCATGACCATCGCTACTTCCAGGTAAATGGCTGCGACCAACAACATGTCGGGGGATGACAACGCATTAACTAATTCGACCTCTTCCGGTATCGTCGGCCCAACCTCTCCCAGCAGAATCAGAACATCTGCATAGAGGTAGTTCAACGTGACGAATATCCACAACGTGGATAGAAGCGATGTTCTGTCTCTGGTGGTCACGTTTCCATTCATTTTCTTCCATCCTCGAACGGTGAGCATCATCGGTTCCTTTCGTGGTGCGGACGGCAGGAGCGGTCGAATGCGTCGACCGCCTTACACTGTAAGGTTACCTTACGACGTAAGGTGCAGCATCGCAACGGGTCATTCGGACTCTGACCCCTCCATCGGGGGGGGTAAGGTGTAGAATCCGTAG
>DATIPL010000743.1:0-4464 GCA_035471965.1 Gammaproteobacteria bacterium | reverse complement strand
GTTTGAGCTGCGTCCAGACGAGGTAGGCGCCCCACAGGAATGACAGCACCATCAGCGCCTCGCCGGCGAAGTCCACCGCCGCCGCGATCTGCTGGTCGTAGCGCATCCAGCCCTGTCGACCGAGAATGTTGGCCCAGTCGTGGTAGGTAGGCGAATCCCGGCCGGTGATCCCGCCGAGCAGCATCAGCTGCTTGGCCCTCGCGTCGGCAATGTACGGCGCCAGATCAATCGCGCTTTGGCCCAGCCACCACAGGCCGATGGAGGCGCCGAAGGGGTTGTTGTATCGGAGCAGAAAGGCGAGACATATGACCAGCGGCATCAGCAGCTGGCCGATGGAGCCGCCCAGCACCCCCATGAACTCGCCGAAAGGCGAGAACATCAGGTGCCCGGCCTCGTGAAACACCAGATTCACCCGGCTCATGATGAGATCCGAGCTCTCGGGCACGCCGTTTTCGAGGGTCGCGTAGTCGGCGAGGATAAACTTCATCCCCCAGGCCACGGCGACGCACAGCACCGCCAGCCGCCCGTACACCGTGATGGCGTCGATGTCCGGCTCCGGGTGGAAGAGCTTGCCCTTGAGCCATGCCCCAACGCCTTTGCGCACGATGTTGAATCGCGCCGTATTGCTCGGAGCGGAATCCACCGGTGGCAGAGGTTTCAGCTGCATTTTCAGCCACTTGGAAAAGACGATCCCGCATTGGGGACACTGGTCCTCGGGCGCGTCGTCGCCCTCCTGACGTCTATGGCCGCATTTGGGGCAGGTTTGATACATGCAGGACCCATCCGGGCAACGCGTACTTCGGCGCTCTTGGTGGCGCTCATCGCCATACTCTAAACGCGGAGCATACCAATTCGAAAACCTTTGCTCCGTGCATCGGCGATGTTTTTCGCAAAGCCAATCGACGGGCGTGGCGGCGAGACCCGGTTGATGCCGCTGACAGCTTCCCGATCAGGAATTAAACGGAAGCGTTGGCATTCAACGAATCGCCGAAAATCAGCCCCAGGCACGGGGTGTTCATCCATGCGGCGTTGCCACGCCATCGTCATTCCCGCGGATGGGGGAATGGCGGGAGCAAAAAACGGTGGCGGGCACTGATTTTCGTCCATCTGAGCAGGACTTGTTCACTGGATTCCCGCGCCCGGCTTCGCGGTAGCTTACCCCCGCCTCAGCGGAGACGGGTTTCGCAGGCGTGGCGAAAAAAAGCTTGAGAAGCTCGCGCTACGGATGCGCGCCGAGCAGATCCGTGCGCGCCTGCCTGAGGTGCTCGATCAGGATCTGGGCGGCGCTGTCGGCGTCGCGCGCAACGATGGCGTCGTAAAGCTCGCGGTGCTGCCGGTTGTAACCCGCGATGGCGTCCCGGGTGAGAATCTTGTCCTTGCGCATGTCCCACTGGGTATGGCGGCGGACCTGGTTGATGTGACGGTAGAGCCACAGCATCAGCGGGTTGCGGGTGCACTCGGCGAGGCAGAGATGATAGGCCTCGTCGGCGCGGGAGAAGATCTCCGCGTCGCCGTCGCATCCCTCGACGCGCTCGAGCGCCTCTCTCATGCGCTTCAAGTCCTGGGCATTGGCGTGGCGCACCGCCAGGCGCGCCATGTCGGGCTCCACCGCGATGCGCACGTCGATGAGCTCCAGGGGCGACGTGAGCTCGGCGATGTCTTCCTGCGGCGCGAGGCCGCGATAACTGACGAATGCCCCGCGCCCGGGCTCTCGGCTCAGCAGCCGGGCTTTTTCCAGGTGTTGCAGCGCCGAGCGCACGGTCCCCCGCGCGGCGCTGAACCTTTCCGCGAGCAGCCGCTCCGCCGGCAGCCGATCGCGGTAGGCGTAGACGCCCTCGACGATCTCGCGGCGCAGGACGCTGGCAATGGTCAACGCGTTCACCGAGCGGCCAGCCGGCTTTTCCCTCGCCGGCGGCGGATCTCCGGCGCCTTCCTCAAGTACGCGGTTCATGCGGGGCGCTTTTCATCGTCTGGTTCAGATATGGTCCATTCAACTTTAGTGAATGGCTTGAAATTGGTTCAGATCGGGAGTTGAATTTACGCTTCGTCGGCGGCCTCCATCAAGCCGGCCCGGCGGCCGTGTCCGGCGGACAGTTGAACCAAAGCGAAGGCGTTCCGCGGGAAATCTGCTGCGCCGCGATCCCTTTCGCGCAACGGGGAACGGTCCGAAGCCGGCACCATTCAGCGGAATCCAGCCGGGTCCAGGACCCGATCGGGCGCCCGGAAGATCCCTTGGCGGTCTTCAGGCGCCGCGGCCGGAACAGAAAAAAGCCATCAGCCAAAGGGGAGAGATCCATGGCGGCGAGTAAGAAGAAAGCGGCGCGGAAGAAGGCGGCGCCCAAAGCAATGGCCTTGCGGAGCACCGGGGGAAGGGCGGCCTCGAAAAGGACAGCGGCACGAAAGACAGGCGCGAGAAAGCGCGACACGGCCACCGATCTCGAGACCTACGTCAACGCGCCGGGCCGCGCGGCGCGGGTCAAAGAAGTGCGCAAGAAGATCGACGCGCTGGGCATCGACTACATCTACTACCAGTTCGTCTCCGTCACCGGGCGCATCGTCGGCAAAGGCATTCCTGCGGATCACTGGGAGCGTACCGCCGAGCGCGGCTTTCAGCTGGTCTACGGCGCCACCGCCAACCTGTTCATTGACCGTCACGGCAACTACATCGGCTACGGGCCCGAGGCGCCCGAGCTGGTCGGGATCCCCGATCCCGAAACCTTCTGCCAGCTGCCCTGGGACAAGCGCGTGGCGCGGGTGTACTGCACCTGTTTCAGAAACCGCGAGGAAGTCGAAGACCCGGGCGCCTATCTGACCTCCGACTGCCGCGGCAACCTGCGCCGCATCCACGACGAATTCCAGAGGAAGCACAAGGGGCTTCATCTCCGCCACGGCATGGAGCCGGAAATGATGTGGCTGAAACGCGGCGACGACGGCCTGCCCGCCGGCGGTTTCTCCAAGCCCTACTGCTATCACATCGATCAGTTCGAATCGCTGCGCCCGGTTTTCCTCAAGGTGATCGAGTACGCGCGCTTCATGGGCCTCGACATGATCCAGGGCGACCACGAGGACGCGCCGGGACAGCTCGAGCTCAACTTCACCTTCGACGACGCGCTTCGCACCTGCGATCGCTTGACCACCTACCGCCAGATCTGCGCCCAGGTGGCGAGAGAAAACAACCTGATCGCCTGCTTCATGTCCAAGCCCTTCATGGGGGTGTCGGCCAACGGCTGCCACACCAATATCTCTCTTTGGAGAGGCGGGCGCGAGCGGGTCAACGGCCTCGGAAACAAATCCCTCAACGGCATGGTGGGCTGTTACACCTATCTCGAGGGCGGGGACAACCTGTTCATGCCCGAGGGCGACGACCCGCAGATGCCGGGTCGAATCGGACTTTACGCCATCGCCGGGGTGATGAAGCACCTGGACGCGCTGACCGCCCTCGGCTGCTCCACGGTGAACTCCTACCGCCGGCTCTGGGACACCGGCTTCTGGGCGCCGGTCTACAAGGACTGGGGCTACCAGAACAGGACCACGGCGCTGCGCATCTCGGCGCCGGGGCGCTTCGAGTACCGCGCCGTCGACTCTTCGGTGAATCCCTATCTGCTGTGCTCGGGCCTGCTGAAGTCCTTCGACGACGGCATCGACAACAAGCTCGATCCGGGCCGCCCCGAAACCCGCAACATCTACGCGGCCATGGAAGCCGGCAAAGTCGTCAACAAGCTGCCCATGTCACTGGGCGAGGCGCTGGCGGCGCTTCGCCGGGACAAGGTGGTGCTGGAGGCGCTGCCCGGAGAGATGCAGCGGGTCTTCTTCCACTACAAGGACGACGAGTGGGCCAAGTTCATGGCCACCGTCACCGAGTGGGACATCCGCACCTACATCGACTGCCTGCCATAAGGGTCGTACCGAATTGGTCGGAGTCGGTTTTCGAAGCCTGTGAAGCAACAACGACCGGGCGCGCCAGACGAAACTCGACTCCGACCCTTTTATTTCGAGTAAAGGATGTCGCGTCGGAGTCAATGCAACCCATCAGGCCTTAACGGCCGGAGAAACCCTATGTGTGGAATTGCCGGACTGATCCATCGAGGCGGGAATGCCAATATCGGCAGGGAGCTGACCGCAATGCTTCAGAGCTTGAAGCATCGCGGCCCGGACTCCACCGGCTTCGCGCTCTACGGCCCGACCCTGGCGGACAGGCACGTCATGCGCTTCAAGGTCGCGGAGCAGGACGAAGTGAAGAAAGGCTTCAAGATCCGGGAGCGGATGAAAGCGTGCAAAGGAACGGTCGACGCGCGATTGAAGGAGATGGGCGCGGTGGTCGAGTCCGAGACCCAGGCCACCGACTATGCATACCGCTACGTTTTCTCCTTCGACGGCGACCTGCGCCGCCTGGCCGAATACATCGAGGACGTGGAGGGCGCGGAGATCCTCTCCATCGGCCACGCGCTGGAGCTGATCAAGGAT
>DATIPL010000742.1:0-7807 GCA_035471965.1 Gammaproteobacteria bacterium | reverse complement strand
ACGAGGCCTTTCACCGCGATAGTGATATCCGCATCCGCAGCCGCACGGCGCGCGTGCAGCGCGGCGAATAATCCTGCACCACCGCTGCCGAGGATGAGGATGTCGGTTCTAAGGCGATCCATCTGGGTGGAGGAGTTTCAGGTGGTTTGGGCTACGTGCGCGTTAGTAATTGGTGACATGTGACACGTGACATGAAAGAAGAGGTGTTGCTAGTACAACTGGGCGCGGAGTTCGGTTCACACGCTGCTAAGCACGAATTCTTTCCTACTTGTTACATGTTACTTCCCTTCATCTTCTCCAGCGCCGCCTCCCTCCGCGACGCGGCGCGTTCGCTGACGCGTGTGTACAGGCTTCCACCATGAGCGTCCATGGCGACGAGCAGGGGGCCAAAGTCCCGGATTTTGAATTTCCACAGGCTTTCCGGGTTCAGGTCGTCCAGATCAACGTCCTCGATACGCTCGATCCAGGTGGTTTCCAGCGCCGCCGTGCCGCCGATGATCGCCAGATACACCCCGCCCAGCTCCTGAAACGCTTCGAGCGAGTCCTGCATCAACCCGCCCTTGCCGATGATGACGCGAACGCCATACTGCTCCATGAGCGGTCGTGTGAATCGTTCCATCCGCGCGCTGGTGGTGGTGCCGATGCAAACCGGCGCGTAGCCTGCAGGATGCTGTTCCGATTTCTCGACCTTCTTCACGTTGGGCGCGGTATGGATGACGGCGTGTCCATTCAGATCGAAGCGGGTCCTGCGTCCCTTGTCGAACATGTGGATCTGCGTCGCGTCGCGGATGCCGAAGAGTGTCTCCTGCAAGGTGACGTGGTCGCCCACGCGAAGCCTGCGGATGTCGTCCTCGGAGCAGGGGAGAGAGAGGATGTGATCGGTCATGGCTGCGGATGCTTATTGGGTGGACTTGATGTTTGGCGTAGGATTCGCACTCCGGTTTCAATACTTTGTAGATGGTAGATGGTAGATGGGGGTGGGTACATGAAAGGCCTTTCCCCCTTCTACCATCTACTTTCTACCATCTACCGTACTATTCATGCCGCCTCGAAGCCGAAAGGGGCGAGCTTGCTCAGCGGTTCGGAAATCTCGTACACGCTGGTGACGGCGAGATCATGATCGAAGGGCCGGCGTTCGGCTTCGGCGCGTTTTCGAAGGCGCTCGTGATGAAAGTCCAGCACATCTCTCGGAACGGGCATGTCGCCGGCGTCCAGTATTCGCAGGTAGCCGTCGGCATCCCGCGCCGGAAGCACGCGGCTCTTGACCTGGCGATTGGGAGACCAGGGAATGTCCATCACGCCGGCCTCGAAGGCGCGCACCGTTCCGATGGCGACGTCGCCGTCGCCCATCTCCAGAACCTTGTCGATTACGGGCCGGACCTCCTGCTCGATCATTTCTCTTTCCCGCTTGAACTCAGGCATCTCGTCGACGCGTATGTGACGCGCGAGGTACACCGCCATGCGCGTCATCCGCAGCCCCTCCGCGTTCGCCCGGGCGGTGGGAATGCCGAAGGCTTCGTGGATGCTCTTGGTGGTCACGCTCACGGCGCCGCCAATGGCCGCCAGGGTGCCGCCGTAGGCAACAAGTGCCGCGGACTGAGCTTCGTCCTGGGGCCAGGCGCCCATCCAGTGTAGCGATGTCACCGGCGTGAACATGTCCTCGTAGCCCAGGCGCTGCAAAAATTCCTGGCACAGTGCTCCACAGGCGCGAATGGCGGCGGCGTCCTGAATCAGGTGCAGGGTCTGCCCGAGCTCGAGGCCGTAGTTGCGTACGCCCTGAGCCGCCGCAAGCAACGCATCCAGCACGCAGGTCATGATGGCGATGGAGGGCGGTATGTTGGTGCCGGTGAGAAAGCCCGGCTGGCGCCGATGAAGCTCGACGCCCCTGGACGAATAAAGCGCCGCCAGGCGGTCCAGGTACTGATAGTTACGAATTCCTGCTTCCAGCGTGACGTCCTTGGTGTAAGAAGTGGTGTAGGCGACGCCCGAGCCGAGATAACCTGAGTACCCGGCGGCGAATCCGATTTCGCAAGTGAGTCTGGGCATCGCGGTGCCGGAGAGCACGATGGCCGGCTTATCGATGGCTTCGATAAGCGTACGGGTGGCTTCGACGCCGTAGTTCACCATGGGGTAACCGTTCAGCAGCGATCGCCCCGCGCGGACGGACTCGTCGATACCCTTTTGCGCATTTTGCCATTGCTCGTTACGGGTGTAGCTGTCGGTGGTGGTGGGAACGATGTCTGCGAGGCCTTCGCGATCGAGAACTTCCATCAGCTGACGCTGCATTTCGACTGTGCCGAAGCCGCCGCGGGGTTGCGTCAGGCAACGGTGTTCCGCGGCCGCTTTGCGCATCACGAAGCCCAGCCGTTTGTGTTCGGGCAGCGAACGGTGGTAGGCGGCGGCATCATCCAGCTCCACCGCGGCGCCGGTAGGCCAGCGGGCCAGGTTCTCCGCGCGCAGTTGCGCAATCAGATCGTCCGGGATCCGGGCGGCGGAAAACTTCCAGCGTTTATCTTCCGGCGACGGTGTTCCGCCCATGCTCTCGGTCCTCTCCTGCATTCTCGAGATGCGCCTTGCCCAGCCGCACCGCCGCTTCGGGTGCCACCGATGCAAGCAGGCCCACGGCGAACAGCATGTAGTCCCTGTCCAGCAACAGGCGCGGCTGCTTTGGTCTCAAAGAAAAGGGTTCGCTCTCTTCCGCCAGCGCCGCCTGCAGTATTCCCGCCGAATCGTCGCCGTGGGCGAGCACCCCGCCGGTACCGATGACGGTGTCGATAGCGCTCAGATCCTTGCCCCGCTGCACCAACACCGGACCATTCACCGTATATACGGTTTCGACGGTGCCGGCATGGCGCCGGACCGCAACGCGCACCGCTGCGTGACCCAGCGCGAAATCCAGAGTGCGCTCTTGTTTGTCCTCAGGCAGACGATTCGTGTCCGCCGCGATGCTGTCGATGATGGCTTTCACTCGACTCGCCTCCAGCCCCGCCGTGGCGGCGATGGTTTCGGCCCCTGTCTCGGCGAGGATCCCCCGCGCGTTATGGCGCATGCCCAGATCGCCTTCGACCGTGCGCTTCATATACGGCTCCGGCAGGCCGCGCTGAACGACGCCGGCCTGGCCGGGTTCGCCGCCGGCGACGGAATGGACATCGGTCGTGGCGCCGCCTACGTCCACCACCATCAGCGGGCCCAGACCGGGTTCGCCTCCGGCCCCTTCGGAAAGCAGTCGCGCCGCTTCCAGCACCGCGGCGGGCGTGGGCATCAGCACCTGATCGAAGTGCGTCGCCGCACGGTCGATTCCCTTCGCATGGACGATGCGTTCAATGAAGATCCGCCGGACGGCCCCGCGGGCGGGTGCGATGTTGAGCTGGCCGAATTCCGGCATCACGTTCTCAGTGACGGTGACGGTCTTGGCGCCGGCTGCGAGTTCCTCACTCACGTCGTCGGCCGCCGCTCGGTTACCGGCAACGTTGACCGGACAGTTCAGCCGGGCCGCGGCAAGCGCCCGGGCGTTATGCCGGATCACTTCGCTGTTGCCACCGTCTGTGCCGCCGGCGAGCAGCAAGATGTCCGGAGCGAGACTTTCAATGCCGGCGACGTCTTTCGACGTGAGCCTCTGGGCAAATGATCCGACCAGGCGGGCTCCCGCTCCGAGCGCCGCCTGGCGCGCCGCTTCGGCAGTGAGCTCGCGCACCAGACCGACGGTCACCATGCGCAAGCCTCCGGCGGCGCTGCTGCAGGCGAGCCGAAGGTCGAACTTCGGGAGCGCACCGATGCGCGATTCCAGATCGTCAAGCGCCGCGTCCATACCTTCGGTCACGTCGTGAGTGATCGTGGACGGTCCCTGGCCGGAAGCCAGAACCCGGATGGGATCCAGCGTGACGGCGCGTAACTTGGTGTAGGTGCTGCCGAAGTCGATGAGCAGGGCGTTCACTCCGCCGCCCTCCTGAGACCCGCCTCCCGCGCCGCGAAGTCCACGTTCAGCTTCTCGATGACGTCATCGGTGCGGGTCCCGGGAGGGAACGCGCGGTCGAAACCCATCGTCAGGAAACGTTTCTCCACCTGCGGCCACGGCTGCTTGCCGACCACCAGATTGCCGCCCACGTAGAGCAGGATGTCGTCGAGACCGGCCTCGATGCAAAGCTCGCGAAAACCGCGGCAGTCGAGCTCGCCCTGGCCGTAGAGGGACGACACCATCACCCCGTCGGCGGCGGTCTCGATGGCGGCCTTGATGAACTCCTCCGCGGGCGTCAGCGCTCCCAGCGCCACGACTTTGTATCCGGCTTTTTCCAGAGCCATGCTCAGGATCCGGTTACCAACGATGTACGTATCGGCGCCGATGACGCCGGTCACCAGAGTGCGTTGACGGCGATTCGCCTCGGCTCCCACCTCAGGCAGCCCGAAGGTATCGGTCAATCATGTGGCGCTCGAGAGCGGCGGGCTCGACCTCTGGAACAAAACCGCGTGGCAATACCATGGCGCCGTTCTCCACCTGGACGGGATCGCGAAACAGGCTTTCACTGGTTTTCAGAAAACCATTCATCTCGCCCGCGTTGTCGATGCCGCGCGCGGCGACGCACGCTTCCATCCAGCAGCCGAGATCGCAGGCCACGCCGTTGCCCAGCACCGGTGTCATGCCCAGCGCACGTATGCGATCCAGCGCTGCCCGGAGCTTCTCGAGCCCGCCCGCCTTCATCAGCTTGAACTTGATGAACCTTGCCGTACCCGATTCCGCCGCCCGCGCGACGTCGTCCAGGGTATAGATGGACTCGTCCAGCATCATCGGCACCGCGGATACGGAGGCAACCCCGGCAGCGGCATCCCAGTCCCCCGCCGCGCAGGGTTGCTCCAACAGCTCGATATCATCAGATGACAACCGGGAAGCGAATCGGCAGGCATCCTGCCTGGAGTATCCCTGGTTGGCGTCGATTCGGATCCTGCCGCGACCGGCAAGAATCGACTGCACGGATTGCACTTTGTTCAGATCTTTGTCCGCGTCGAAGCCGACTTTGAGCTTGAAGGTGCGGTAGCCGATGGACAAAAGCTTCTCGACTTCGGCCTCCAGCGCGCCCGCTGAGTCTCCGTGCAGCAGTGCCAGCAGGGGAACACGGGCGCCGCCGTCATGCCGCAAAAGCGGCGTGTCCTCCAGCATTTCCAGCGCGGTGTAAAGTGCCGTGGCCGTGAACGGCGTGGCGTCGATCAGCGATTCCACCCTTCGTTTGGCGTCTTCGAGCGTCCACCCGGTGATGACTTCAGCCATTTCGCAGGCGAGGCGATAGCTGGTCTCGATGGTTTCTGCCGTATAACCCGTCAGCAGCGTGGCTTCGCCCCAGCCGGAGCGCCCCTGGTCGTCCCGCGCGTGCGCCAGAACGGTCTCGAACTCGCGAACTTCCGTGAACGACAGCCGGTAAGGCTTCAACAGCGGTACGGAAAGGCGGTAGATTTCCAGTTGTTCGAGCTTCAGCACGGCGGCGGCCGCTCCGGATAAAGATCAGAACGCGAACTCGATTCCTGAGGGTGTCACGGTTGCGGACGCGCGACGAGCGGAGTGGCACTGGATGTTGACCGCCACCGGATTCATGGTGATGTGGGTGGCCGCGATTTCCACCTGAACGGCGAAAGCCGTCGAGTCTCCGCCGAGTCCCTGAGGTCCTATGCCCAGGCTGTTGACCGCCTCGGTGAGTTCGCGCTCGAGACGAGCGCCTTCCTTATCCGCACATATGCTGCCGAGCGGCCGGGTCGCCGCAATTTTCGCAAGATGCATGCACAGGTCTGCGGTGCCCCCGACACCCACTCCGATAATCGTGGGCGGGCAAACGCGGCCTCCGACTTCCATGATCCTGTCTATGACGAAAGATTTCACGCCCATTTCGCCTTCTGCGGGAATGCACATCTTCAGAAAAGATCCGTTTTCCGAACCGCTGCCCTTCGGGATCATCTCGATGCGCAGCGTGTCCTCGTCGTCGCTGTAGTCGAAATTGATGACGGGTACCCGCTGCCCGCAGGACGTATGCTCGTTCACGCGCGTGATGGGGTGGACCACCGATGACCTCAGCGGATGTTCTTTTGTGGCACGTTCGCAGCCGCGCCGGAGCGCTTCTTTCAGCGCCTGACCGTCGACTTCCACGTTGCGCCCGATGGTGACGTTGTAAATGGGCAGGCCGGTGTCCTGACAAAGCAGATTGTCGGTACGTTCCGCCACTTCGATATTTGCGATCATGGTGCCGAGGACGGATTTGGCGGTGGCGTCGGTTTCGTTCCGGTCCAGGCGGGAAAAGCCGGTCTTGATATCGTCAGGAAGCAACTTGAGCGCGCGGATGTAAAGATCCTTTGCAACCTCTTCGATTTTTGAGACGTCCACCTGCATGTTCTTGAACCTCGGAGTTTCGATTTTCTCAGCGCGTGGTCAGCCCTGTACCAGCAGCGCGGCGCCCGAGATGAGCACCAGCGTCAGCACGGCCCTGCCGAATGCAAGCGGATTCAGCCTGGCGTAAAGGCCGTAGCCACACCACAGTCCGGCGACGATGGCCGGAAAACACAGCGCCAGTCGCTTCAATGTTTCGACCCCAACGAGCCCCGAGGCTACCACGCCGAGCAAAGCAATAAAGCCGAAAGCCAGCTGGACCGGCTGATAGACGGCGCGCTGCTCGTCCGGCGCCCAACCGCGGAGTCCACACCAGAGGGTCGGCAGAATTCCCGCGAGCCCGGCAAAATTGCCCAGGAACCCGGCCGCCGCGCCTACGGCGGCATCGGCGCTGCGCGGCGGATTGAGCCGCAACCTGCCCGGGCGCAGCATCAGCGCGGTGACACCATAGGCGCACAGGATAACGCCGACGGCGCGCCTGAACAGGGCCGGTTCGGCAAGGGTCAGCAGCCAGGTGCCGAACGGGGCGCCGATCAGGCCCCCCGCAACGAAAGGCGTCAGCCGGCGCAAGTCCGGCTTCGATTTCAGTGCCCTCAATGCCCAGAGGTGCATCACCAGTCCGGTGATGATGATCAGGGGTACGGTCGCGCGGGGCTCGAGAAAGGGCAGCCATACGGCGGCCGCCACCAGGGCGTTGCCGAAGCCGAATGCGCCGCTCACGAACGCCGCGGCAAAAGCCCCGGCGAGCAGCGCGACGTTCTCAAGCGGCATTGAGGAGGAACAGCACCCCGATCCCGAGGGCTATTCCGCCGGCGGCGGCGAGAACGGTGCTCTGCCGGTCGGTCCAGGGCAGGAACTCCACCGCCAGCAAGCGGAGCCCGCCGGTGAGGTGGGCGGCCAGCAACACTACGAGAATGAACTCGGAAGCCCGGACCAGCGGATGATTCGACCAGCCCAACATCTCGTCCAGCGCTGCCTCGCTCTTTATGGCAAGCGCGAGCGCCCAGAAGTGCAAGGGAAGGAATAAGGTCATCAGGATCCCGGAAACCCGGTGCACGAGAAACGCCCAGTAGCTCGAATGCCGATTGCATGCGCGCGGGGTCCCAATCATGTCTGCAATCCGTACAGCCCGAATGCAGTGCGCAGGCCCATGACCAAAATGACCAGAAGCACGGCGGCACAGAGCACGTCGGCGACACGCGGCGGAAGCGGCGTGCTTTCCAGCAAGATGGTGCGGATCCCTATGGGCGCGTGAATCGCCGCGGCACATACGAAAATCACGTAGAAGCTCAGCCAGGCCACGTTTCCCTGCACCCGCGCAATGATCTCGGCCGCGCTCAAGTCCCCGCGCACGGCGTAGATCACGGTAGCGAGGTGAACGGTCACCGCGAGCGCGAGAACGCCCGCGCTGGCCCGCTGCGCGATCCACATCCAGACCTGAAC
>DATIPL010000741.1:0-3392 GCA_035471965.1 Gammaproteobacteria bacterium | reverse complement strand
AGCCGTTCTTCGCCAGCGGCTCGGTGCCGAGCTTGATATCGGACAGCAGCACTACGCCGGGTGCGCGCTCCAGCGTTCGGTACTTTCCGCTTACGGTGAAATACTCCGTGCGGCCGTCCGAGACGCGGTAGAAACTGCCGTCGCCGGCCCGTGCGACGAGCGGTGGCACTTCCATGCCGTCGGCTTTGAGGCGATCCGCGAACCAGGCCGCACCGAGGCGATCGACGAGCTCAAAGGGACCGTATTTCCAGTTGTAACCGAGCTTCATGGCTTCATCGACGGCCACGATGTCGTCGGCGATTTCAGGCACCAGGCTGGCCGCGTAATGCAAAGTCTTCGATAGCACGCGCCAGGCGTAGCGCCCGGTGTTGCCGTCGTGAGTCACCAGCGCGCGCAGCCCGCCGCTTTCTGATGCTTCGACGCTCGCCGGCGTGACCTTTTGCGCCTCCCGGTACTCGCCGGATTCGAGATCAAGCGCCTCTTTCACCCGCTTGCCTCCGTCACGCTTCAGACGGTAAAAACCGCCCTTGCCCTTTCGTCCGGTGTAGCCATCGGCGATCATCTTCTCGATCAGTGGGGGCGTGCCGGCATACTCTCGAAACGCATCCTCTGCAGACAGAGTCTCGTCCAGGCTCTTCAATATGTGCGGCATCAGATCGATACCGACCAGGTCCAGCAGCCCGAATACGCCGGTGCGCGGAATGCCCATGGGCCGACCCACCACCGCGTCGGCCTCTTCCACGCTGATTCCCAGCGCCATGGCTTCGGCCACCGCCACCTGCAGCCAGTAGATGCCGATCCGATTACCGATGAATCCCGGCGTGTCCTTACAGTCCACCACCCCCTTCCCCAGCATGCGGTCGCAGAAATCTCGAACCGTCTGCGCCGCCCTGCCGTCGGTTTCCCCGCCGGTCACCAGCTCGAGCAAACGCATATAGCGCGGCGGATTGAAAAAATGGGTGATGAGAAAATCCCGGCGGAAGCTCTGCGGCATTTCCTCGGTGAGCAGGGCCATGGGAATAGTGGACGTGTTCGACGACACCACCGATCCCGGCTTGCGCACCGCGTCCACCTTCTTGTATAGGTCGCGCTTGACGTCGAGCCGCTCAATTACCGCTTCGATGATCCAGTCCGCGTCGGCGAGCTTCTCCAGATCATCTTCCAGGTTGCCAACGGTGACCAAAGACGCATTCTTTCGATGCATGAACGCGGCGGGCTCCGTCTTGAGCATCCGCGCCACCGCGCCAGCGGCAATGGTGTTCCGATCGTCGGCGCCTTCGGGAACGATATCCAGGAGCGTCACCGGAATTCCGGCGTTGGTGACGTGAGCGGCGATGCCTGAACCCATCACGCCGGCGCCGAGCACGGCGACCTTTTCAATTGCCATCAGACCGCCTCCAGCACCGTTGCGATGCCCTGGCCACCGCCGATGCACTGAGTCGAAAGCGCGTAGCGCCCGCCGTCGCGTTTGAGTATCTGCGCCGCCTTGCCGGTGATGCGCGCACCGGTGGCGCCCAGCGGGTGGCCCAGCGCAATGGCGCCGCCGTCGATATTCACTTTCTCGTGGTCGAGTCCCAGATCGCGCATGCAGGCAATGGCCTGAGAAGCGAAGGCTTCGTTGAGCTCCACCACGTCCAGCTCGGCGACGTCGATACCGGCGCGTTCCAGCGCTTTGCGGCTGGCGCCCACCGGCCCGATACCCATGAGTTCCGGTGAGCAACCCGATACCGCGATGCTGCGGATGCGGGCGACGGGCTCCAGACCGTTCTTGTCTGCATACTCTGCGCTGCAGACCAGCACCGCGGAAGCACCGTCGGTGAGCGGGGACGACGTTCCTGCGGTGACCGAACCGTTCTCGAGAAACGCCGGCTTCAGATCGGCCAGCGCCCCGGCGTCCGTATCCGGGCGGATGCAGCCGTCCCTGGTGACCTGCTCGCCGTTGTCCTCAATGGGGACGATCTCTTCGTCCAGCTTGCCGTCCTGCTGTGCATCGGCCGCGCGCTTCTGGCTGACGACGGCAAACGCTTCCTGATCTTTTCGCGTGATCTGATACTTCTCGGCGACGTTCTCGGCGGTCTCCCCCATGCCCATGTACACCGCGGGAAAGGACTCGTACAGGCCGGGGTGCGGCATGGGATTGAAGCCCATCATCGGCACGCGGCTCATGGATTCGACGCCGGCGCAGAGGAACACCTCGCCGGCCTCCATCTGAATCGCGCCGGCGGCGGAATGGATCGCCTGCATGGACGATCCGCAGAAGCGATTGATGGTGACGCCGGCAACGCTCAGCGGCAGCTTCTTTGACAGAATGCCGATGATGCGCGCCACGTTGAGGCCCTGCTCTCCCTCCGGGAAGGCGCAGCCGACCAGCAGATCCTCGATGTCCTCTGCCTTGACTCCTGTACGGTCCACCAGACCCCGAATGACCTGCGCGGCCAGCTCGTCCGGGCGCACTTTGGTGAGTTTTCCTTTACGCGCGAAAGTGAACGGGGAACGGGCATAGCCCGCAATGACCACGTCTTTCATCAGTCGTCTCCTTGCATGGCGCCCGCGTCGCGTCCGCGGCCGTTGGTGGATTTGGCTCGAATTCTGGGTCGCAGGCGTCGTTCCGCGGCCTCAGGAGGGGGGGACGGTCTTACGCCGCGCTGCTCCAAGGCCCGCATCACCTGAAGGCGGATTTCTCCCAGCTCGTCCAGCGTGGTTTCCAGCGCGACCCGCTGCTGCTCCAGCGTGTCCAGACGCCGGTCGAGCATGGATTCGAGCCGTTTGAGCTGCTCAACCTGCGTGGGATCGACGTGGTAGAGCTCGAGATATTCGGCGATCTCGGCCAGGCTGAAGCCCAGCCGCTTGCCGCGAAGGATGATTTGCAGGCGGGCCCGGTCACGATGATCGTAGGCGCGCCGGGCGCCAATGCGACGGGGGTTCAACAAACCTTTGCTTTCGTAGAAGCGAAGCGTACGGGCGGTGACGCCGAGGGCATCGGCGAGCTCCGGGGCAGTAAACAGGCGGTCTACCGATGCGTTCATGGGCGGCGACGTTAAACTAAAGTGACGTATACGTCAATTGGTTTACGTTAACGTAATAAATGCTCCTGACAATCACCTCGGCACCCCGCCGGCGGCGCCTGGATGCGTCGTGGCCGCGGTTCAGATTCGCCAGAAAATCAGAGGTTTACAGACGCAGCGGAAGCTCCGCCTCAGTCCGTGTCCGAGGCTTCGCGCTTGACCGTGTCGAGCCCGACGTGGCGCACGTCTTTGCCGCGGACGTAATAGATCACGTACTCGCAGATGTTGCAGGAACGGTCGCCGATGCGTTCCAGGGCCCGGGCCGAGAACAGCACGTCCAGGGCGTGGGGAATGGCCCTCGGATCCTCCATCATGAAGGAGATCAGC
>DATIPL010000740.1:0-3359 GCA_035471965.1 Gammaproteobacteria bacterium | reverse complement strand
TGCACCGAGAACAGACAGACGCCGATTATCGCCGCCATGACCATGACCGGCAGCTGAACGGCGACGACGCGGTGGTAGCCGAGCGCTAGACCGAGGCCGCCCAGGGCCACGATGAGCGCGAGAGTGGTCAGGTGTACCAGGCGCCGCTCCGGCCGCCAGGACTTCGGCATGTCGAAGGGCAGACGATAGAGCAGTGTGAATATCAGGGGCGGCAGCAGAACATTGGCGACGAGCGGATGCCGCGTCGCGCTGTACCACCGACGCTTTCCAGGGCTTAGAGCCCGGTATTCGGCCACTGTCAGGCAGGAGGAATAGATATCGGCGCCGCTCTGGCGACGATCGAGATCGTTCCAGACGCTATGGTGACCTGCGTGTTGCCGGCGCCAGGATGCATAGGGCGCCAGCGTCAGTAGGCTGCACGCGAACCCGACAATGTCATTCGCACGGCGCGAGCGGAAGTATGCCAGATGGCCGCAATCGTGCTGGATGATGAAGACGCGCACCAGGAAGCCGGCGGCCAGCGGCGCGAGCGCGAGTGCAATCCAGAAGGATACGTCGTAGACGGCATACATCGTCGCACAGGTGGCGAAGAATCCGCCAAACGAGGTCGTGAGCTGGGACAGGCTCTTGCGCAAAATGGGTGCCTGAAACTGCGCCACTTCGCGCCGGAGGTTCGGTTTCCCGGTCACGGGCATTCTCCCGTCGTCGAAACGGCCAGCGTGAGTCTTCGGCCCGGTCATTGAGCCAACGTCCACTCTCCTGACGTTACACGATCCCGCCCGCCTTCGTCGCAGCCTGGCAGAAACGAAGACGGCCCGTCACGAACATCCTTGTTGGGCCAAAGCGTTTGATCGCGCGTTTCAGTATATCAGCGCCGCGAAGCGGATCACCTCGGGCGAACTGTTGAGATAACGGAAGGAATTTTGCTTCTTACAAGGCTCGGGAATGCCAGCCCCCATCTCAAACCGATTTGCTCTGGCAACGTGCTGTATAAATCTCAAGGCTTGCTCAGCCCGACCTTTGATCCCGCTTCGCTTCTGCGACCGCGTCTTCCAAGTTCGTGTAGCGGTACTTCCCATAATAGAAATAGTCGACTGGGACCCGAGTGATGCCATACTTTGCCATTTCTTCGGTGATCTCGGGACTGACGGCTGGCCCCGAGTCTTTTGGAGGTTGCTCGCGCTTGGCTTGTGCGACCGCGTCCTCGAGGTTCGTGTAGCGAAAACTCCCATAGTGGAAATAGTCCACAGGGACGCAGGTGATGCCATACTTCGCCATTTCTTCGGCGGCCTCCGGTCTCAAGGCTGGGCTCGCTTCCTCACCGTCTGCCAACGTCATGTCTTGCTCTCCTACAGGGCCAATAGGGGGAAAATCTATCAGAATTGCTTGCCCCGCATCCAGGCCTCAACGTCACTCTTCGCCTGTGCCTCCGAGATGCTCGATCGGGTTTTGACCATTGAGCGGAGCTGACCCTCGGTCTTGATCGACGAGAGATCGTAGTTGGTCAGGAAACGCCATTTTTCTTGAGCATCCTTCATGTAGCCCTTTTTGCGCGCGACTGTGGCGGCGCTCTCGCCACCTTGGAATCCGAACATGATTTTTCTCCGTGAGAGCAGGCAAATCAAAAAGGCATTGTTGAAATATTATTCCGTTTTCCTTTTGGCGGCTCTCAAATAAGACATGGTGATTTAAAGAAACAATTCAATGGTAATTGGCAGTTTGGTTTCGCTATGTACCGCGTCTGACCTATCGTCTAGCCCGAAAGCCGATCGAAGCAAGAGTGCCGCGAAGATTGGGAAGGCTGTGGCCAAGGAGGCGTTTCGAGCGCCTTTGCCGCCGCTTGAGCGATCCGCGCAGGTCGCGCTCAGCATGGTCCGGGCGGTCGTGCAAAATAGAGGCGTTTCAGCGCCAGACCTCAAGTGGTTCGTTTTCTGGTGGTCAGCCAGGCCAGCATCAGAACGCCGGCCGCGGCGGAAGCAACCGACCCGGTGAGAACCCCGACTTTGGCAGCGTCTAGCATTGCTGGGGCGTAGGCCAAGCCTGCGATGAACAATGACATCGTGAATCCAATTCCGGTCAAGAAAGCGCCTGCCGCCAGTAGGGGCCAACTCAAGCCAGGCGCCCGGGTCGCGAGGCCGAGGCGCATAACGAGCCAACTGAAGGTCAGGACACCGATCGGCTTGCCGAAAACCAAACCCGCAAAAATCACCACGGAGACCGGCTGTCCGAAGTCAGCGCCGGAGATCGCGACTCCGGCATTGGCCAGCGCGAAGACCGGCATGATTGCGAAGGCCACCCATGGGTGCAGCATCATTTCCAGCCGTTCCACCGGAGAGAGAGCCTCCGTTGCCGCGGCGCCGGCTCGCCGGAGGTCCCGGCGCTCGGTTGTATCCCCGCTCCAGCGATCGCCGATCGGATAGGAAAGCACGCGACCGAGTATTGCACGCAGCCGCTCGTCGCTGATCCATCCGCGCGTCGGCGTCATCAGACCCAAGACGACGCCCGCGATGGTCGGATGGACCCCGGAGGCGTCGAAGCACAACCAGATCATTCCGCCGAGCAGGAAGAAAACCGGGACGCTTCTGATCCCGATGCGCGCGGTTCCTGCGACGACGGCAAGGCCAACCAACCCCAGAGCAAGCGCACCCCAATTCAGGGCGTCGCCATAGCCGATGGCCACGACCAGGATCGCTCCCACGTCATCGAAGATTGCCAGGGACAAGAGAAACAGGCGGAGAGTCGGCGGGATGCGGGAGCCGAAGAGTGCGAGGCACCCTATGACGAACGCCGTATCGGTGGCCATCACGGTGCCCCAGCCATGCATCCCCGGTTGGCCGGTCATGAGCGAAAGATAGAGGGCCGCGGGCACGAGCATGCCGCCAAGCGCACCGGCGAACGACAACGCCGCCATGCGCAGGTTCCGCAACTCACCCAGGATGAGCTCACGCTTGAGCTCAAGGGCGACCACAAAGAAGAAGAGCGTCATCAAGGCATCGTTGATCCAATGCCGCAATGAACGGGTGAAGTCCAAGGAGCCGAAATGGAGGCCGATCGGCGTCTCCCAGAACGCCAGGAACGCTGTGGACCATGCCGAGTTCGATAGGATCAAGGCAGCGAATGTCGCAAGGAGTAACAGGGCGCCTGCCGCGGCTTCGACCTTGAGAAACCGCGCGAAAGGTCGGGTGAAACGATCGGCAATCTCGGGAGGAAGGCTCGCGCTATCTTGTTCCATCGCGTCAGCGGTTTCCCTTCGTTTTGCCCGACGTCGAACCTCGCGGTTTCAAGCTCCCGCCCGAACCCTTGGCGCGAGTTGTGGACTGACCGATCGCTGAATTGGGTCCGGACGCCGGGTTGGAAAC
>DATIPL010000739.1:0-3204 GCA_035471965.1 Gammaproteobacteria bacterium | reverse complement strand
GACTGCATCTCACTCCTGGCAAAGTTGCTCCTGGCGACTCGGGCTTCGTAAATGGCCCGTATGCGCTCGAAGCCGCGATCGAGCGCTGCACTACTGGTGTCGATCACCTTGACCGGGATGCCGGCATCGGCGAAGCACACGGCGATGCCGGCGCCCATGGTGCCGCAGCCGACCACTGCGGCACTGCGAACCTCGGTCACCGGCGTATCTTCGTTAACGCCCGCCACCTTCGCCGCTTCGCGCTCGGCGAAAAACAGATGACGCTGGGCCTTTGATTGTTCCGACTCGCGGCATTCGACGAACAGCTCCCGCTCCCGCGCCAGCGCGGTTTCAAACGGCATGGAGAGGGCGTTCTTCACGCTCTCCAGACAATGACCCGGCGCGATGAGACCACGGGAGCGGCGGAGAAAGCGTGCTCTCGCGGCTTCGAACACTGAATCTGCGTCTGAAGGAGTCGGAACGCTCAGTAAAGACGATCGCCTGGGCGTCTCGCGGCTTTCAGCCCGCGCTTCGGCGAACGCCACCGCGGCTTCGACGGGGTCCCCTTCAGCGAGCTCATCCACCAGCCCGATCTCGTGGGCGCGCCCGGCGCTTACCGGATCGCCGCTCAGGATCATTTCCAGCGCAGCCTCCAGGCCGACCAGCCGCGGTAAGCGCTGAGTGCCCCCGGCCCCCGGCATCAGTCCGAGCTTGATTTCCGGGAGACCCAGGCGCGCATCCTTGGCGGCGACACGATAGTGGCATCCCAGCGCAAGCTCGCAGCCGCCACCGAGGGCAACGCCATGAATCGCCGCGACCACAGGCTTGTTCGATCGCTCTATGGCGTCAATCAAGACCGGCACCAGCGGCTCCGAGTGCCGCGCGTTCTGGTCGAACTCACGGATATCGGCGCCGCCGCAAAAGCAGCGGCCGGATCCGGCCAGAACCAGGGCCTTCACGTACGCCTGCGCATTGAGCTCAGAGAGCGCGTTGAAGATCGCCGCACGCAGATCGTAAGAAAGCGCGTTCACCGGAGGGTTCCGAAAAAGCACCAGCGCCACCCGGCCACGGAGCTCGGTCTTGAGATGCATTAGATTTCCTCGAAAATTCAGCGCGATAAACGAGATTCTCCCCACTTGCGCGCTGCTTGCCCATCGTACTATGCCGCCTCGTCTTGAGCCCCGATTATGGATATGCTTGCCCGCCGTAGAAATAATCTGGAGCAAGGGACGTGACCCGTATTGCCATTCTCGATGACTATCACAACATCGCCCTCGATAGCGCCGACTGGGGATCGCTGCCAAAGGGCTGCGATATCAACGTATTCAGTCATCATCTCGGTCCGGCGCCCGCGGTGATCGAAGCGCTTCAGGATTTCGACGTCATCGTCGCCATGCGCGAGCGCACACCGTTTCCCGCCTCCGTCATCCAGTCGCTGCCGAATCTGAAGCTGCTGGTCACCACCGGAATGCGAAACCTCGCCATCGACATGGACGCGGCCCGGGAACGGGGAATCCCGGTTTGCGGCACCGCCATGGCGCCCTATGCCGCATTCGAGCACACCTGGGCGCTGATCCTGGCGATCACCAAGAATATCCCGCGCGAAGATCGCTGCATGCGCGAGGGCGGCTGGCAGTTGAGAGTGGGCACGGGCCTCAACGGAAAAACTCTGGGCGTGCTGGGACTCGGCAAGCTCGGTTCGAAGGTGGCCCGCGTCGGTCTCGCCTTCGACATGAAGGTTATCGCCTGGAGCCAGAATCTGACCGAACAGCGCGCCAGGGAATGCGGCGCGATGCTGGTGGACAAGGAAACGTTGTTCGAGAGATCGGATATTGTCACCATTCACCTGGTGCTGGGCGATCGCACCCGGGGAATCGTCGGCAAGGACGAATTCGCCCGGATGAAGTCCAGCGCCTATCTCGTCAATACGTCCCGCGGGCCCATCGTCGACGAAGACGCGCTCATCGAGGCGCTGCAGGCCAAGGTCATAGCGGGTGCCGCCATCGACGTCTTCGACATCGAGCCGCTTCCCGCGCATCATCCGCTGCGATCGATGGAAAACACCGTGCTCACCGGGCACACGGGTTACTTGCTCCGGGAAACGTTCCAGATTGCCTACGGCGAAGCAGTGGACGACGTGAAGAGCTGGCTCGATGGTGCGCCGGTGAGGGTGCTGAACGAAGGCTAGATAGAACACCGTGCGGATATCGAGTGAATTGACCAGCTGGCATCATGGAAAGCGATTGGTGATTAGTGATTAGTGATTCGTGATTAGCAGCACAATACCCGATACCGACGCTTTCTCGACTCCCGGACCACTAATCACGAATCACTGGTTACACAATCGAGGCCGCCAGCCAGCACCGAAAATCGACAATCCATGACCTTTAACCCTGCCAGAGTCAAAGCCATCGTCTTCGACGTCTTCGGCACCGTGGTCGACTGGCGCACCGGCGTCATTCGCGAAGGCCGGGCGCTGGGTAAGCGCAAGGGCATCGACGCCGACTGGGAAGCTTTCGCTGACGCGTGGCGGGGAAAGTATCAGCCTTCCATGGACCGGGTTCGCAACGGGCTCCGCCCATGGACCAAGCTGGACGACCTGCATCGAGAAAGCCTCCTCGAGCTCCTTGATGAGTTCAGGATCCACGGATTGACCGGGGATGAGATCGAGGAATTCAACAGGTCGTGGCACCGGCTCGACCCCTGGCCGGACGCGGTCGAAGGCCTCACCCGGCTCAAGAGCAAATACATCATTGCCACGCTTTCCAACGGCAACATCGCCCTGCTCCTGAACATGGCCAGGCGCGCGGGACTGCCGTGGGATGCGATTCTCGGCGCCGAGCCGGCTCAAGCATACAAGCCGGCGCCGGAATCTTACTTGAGGACTGCCGACTTTCTCGGTCTGCCGACGGACAAGGTGATGCTCTGCGCCGCACACAACGACGACCTGATGGCGGCGCGCTCCCACGGATACCGCACCGCATTCGTGCGCCGGGCAAAAGAATACGGCCCCCATCAGACAAAAGACTTCGAAGCCGAGCACGACTTCGACGTCGTCGGTGAAACCATTGTGGAGATTGCGGAGAAACTCGGTTGCCGGAAAGTGACATGAACCTATCTCAAAATTGCTGTGCTTGCCGATACGGCGTTAAAAACAGACCCAAAATGCTCATTTACTATCGTGTAAACTCCGCTTTTTCGCCTGTTTTTGCCTTGTCTCGCCTG
>DATIPL010000738.1:0-3167 GCA_035471965.1 Gammaproteobacteria bacterium | reverse complement strand
CATCGGATGCATTCCGCCCATGTTCGACGTGCGCACGCTGTCCGACGAGTTCAAGGAAATCTTTCGATACAGCATGCTCGCGGTGCCGGTGGTGCTGCTGTTCATTCCCACCCAGGAAAGGACCGGAACCACGGTTCGACCCGTGGACTTTCTTTATGGCCTGACCACTTCCCTGTTGACCATCGTGTTGGGTCTGGGATCACTGTTGAGCATGTACGTGACCGGCGCCGCGTACGCCGAAGCATTGATACAGACCATTCTGATCATCGCGTTTTTCCTGCTCGCCATCAGCATGCTGTGGAGCCCGCTGGCCGGATTCGCCGGTATCGGCCAGCTGTGGGAGCGGTATCTGCTCAGCATCGGCACGCCCTTCGAGGACTGGCTTTCCGAGCTCGCCGCGCTGGTGCGGCAAAAGCAATCACCGCAGGCATTCATGGACTCGGCCATCTCTCTGCTGTCCGGGCTGACCTGGATTGCCGGGGCGGAGTGGCGCACCGGTGGAGGTTCCGGCAGCGCCGGGAAGGAGAGCAAATTCGCCTTCCGCCACGAAAGCGCGGGTACGGCCTTTATCGTCTACACCCATCGGCCCATGGGGGTCGCGCTCCAGCTTCACTGCAAGCTGTTGCTGAGCCTGATTACGCATTTTCGTCTCGCCAAGGAGCGCGAGCAGGAGATCGCCAAAAGCGCGCAGCTCCAAGCCATCCACGAAACGGGGGCGCGCGTGACCCACGACATCAAGAATCTGCTGCAGTCTTTTCAAGGTCTGGCGGCCATGGCGGAAAACGAGGACGCGGAGCGGCGGGATGAACTGCAATTGACCTTGAGAAGGCAGCTGCCTCATCTGACCAAACGGCTGCAGCTCGCGCTGGACAAGCTTCAGGCGCCGGAGGACAACACCGTTTCATGGCGCAAGCTGGACGCCTGGTGGTCGGATCTGAAATCGCGCAACGCCGGGGGCGATATCGATTTTGAATCGGATATCAAGTACAGCCCCCCGATTCCTGTGGACCTGTTCGACAGCGTGGTGGAAAACCTGCTGGAGAACGCCCGGATCAAGCGTCATTCGGAGCCGGATATCGATATCGTCGTGCGCCTGGACGCCGACCGCGGTCACACCGCTCTGAGCGTTGCAGACACCGGCAGCGGCATCGAGCCCGAGGTGGCGTCCACGCTGTTCAAGGCGCCGATAACTTCTCGCAACGGACTCGGTATCGGGCTCTATCAGGCTGCGGTTCAGGCGGAGCAGCTCGGTTACCGCCTCAGGCTTCAGGAAAACAGCGATACGGCGGTGCGCTTCGAGTTGAGTAACGGGCAGGACGCCTGAGCGGAAAAAACGCCGTATTCGGCACGCCGGACACCGGGAAAAACAATTCCGCTCCAGGGCCGCGAGCAACTGATCCGCCTTGGACCGATCGGTGTTTGAAATCGCGAGCGGGCTCGCTGCCCCAGTCGGGCTTCGAGTCGATACTGCCCTTTTTACGGAAGCCGGCCCGCCTCGACCAGGTGGCTCTTCAGCAGCGGCTCGGGTATCCAGGTCAGCAGATCATCGTATTCGCAGAACGGCGTCGTGCCGCTGGTATCGCTGCAGGTGGCCGCGCCGAGAGAGTAGTTTCTCCTGACGAACTTTACGTCTGCGTCGGTATTCTCCAGCTCGTCGGCGCCGGCAGGCGCCACCAGCGCATTGAAATCGGTATCGATGCCTCCGAAGCCGTTGCCTCCGTGAGACACGATGACCGCGGCGGCAGTGGTCGTTAAGGTAATCTCGGATTTGTCGCTGGCGCGGTCGACAATAACGATGTTGCCGGGGTCGTTGAGATCGAGCTGGCTCCCGGCGGGCGGCGATCCCGGCACTGTCTGGTGGGTGAATTCGGGCGAGACGCGATAGAGATACAGCCGCCCCCACACGTCGGAGGCGTCCACTCCCAGCGTATTCCAGGGGAGGAAACCCTCGGCTGCCGTGCAGGTTCCGCCGCCCACGGGATTCTCCTGTCCGTCCGGAGTCGAATCCGTGTCGGGACACGGCAGTCTGCGGTTGGTCATGGCGTAGCCGATAAGGGCTTCTTTAACCTCGTTCAGGTTTCGCTCGGCTTCTTTGATGGTGCGCACCCTGTACTGGGTCGCCAGCGGCGTCATGATCGCGCCGAGCAGCAGTCCGATGACGGCGATGGCCACCACCAGCTCTATGAGAGTGAAGCCGCGGGGGGATTTCCTTCCCCACTCGAACGGTCGCTGCAATGGCCGCGAATCGATCATGGCAGGTTCGGTCGAATCACGCGCACCTGGTCGTTGAAAGTCGCCGCAACGACGCCGCGATCGACGGTGTCGTTCGCCGGGGTCGCGTTGCTGATTTCAAAATAGTCGCTCATATTGCCGTTGGCGCGGTTCTGCCCCCCGAGCTGGCCGCCGGCTCCGACGAGCACCGCCTGGATGTCGTTTCTCACCGGGGTTGCGGCAATCTGCATGTTGAGGCAATCGGTTCCGGCGGTGCAGTTGTCGCCGCTGGGGCTTCCGGTGATGGTATTGACGGCCACGTGGTCGGCGCCGATTTTCGCGTAGATATACTGATGCCAGAGATTGGTGAAAAAGTAGCCGGGAAGTTCGTTGTTATCCTCCAGATCGAAATAGATCCCGTCCATGACGTAGTCGCCGGCCGGCACCGTCACCGTTCCCGACCAGACGACATAATCGATACCAAGCACGGTGATCTGATCCTGCACTGCGATGGTTTCGGGACCGGTGCTCGTTACCTGGCGTGTCTTCACGTTGCCGACGCTGGTGGTTGCTCCCGTTCCGGTGTAGTCGAAGGTGTAGGTGAAAGTGCGCTCTACCGGCACAGTCGACAGGCTCGAGCAGGTAATGATGCATACCTCTAACGAGTAGGTGGCGCTTCGCACCTCGGTGGTCTGATTACAATCCGCCGTGTGGCAGAAACAGTCCACGGTATCGATGTCGGTCCAGATGCACTCGCCGTTGGCCGCCGCCGGTATGGGCACAGTGGGCGGCGGCTGGATGAAGGTGCCGCTCTGGTAGGAGCTCTGAAGCTGCGTGCACCCGAGCACGCTCAGCGTCAGCCAGGGTGGAAAAGTCAACGGGGTACAAGTGGGTGTCGGCGAGGCGGTGCCGTTGCTCCAGCTGAGGGTGAACCCCGTGGCGAGGGCGTGGGACTC
>DATIPL010000737.1:0-4088 GCA_035471965.1 Gammaproteobacteria bacterium | reverse complement strand
GCACTGCCGGCGGACGTCTACGAGCGTTTTCAGCCCGGTTTGGAATCAGTCTCGTTGGCCCTCGGCAAAGTGATATACGAGGCGGACGAGGCTCTCTCGCATGTCTACTTCCCCACGACAGCCATCGTTTCACTGCTCTATACCATGGAAAACGGCAGCTCCGCCGAGATGGGGGTGGTCGGTTGCGACGGCGTGGTGGGCATTGCGGTATTCATGGGCGGCGATACGACCCCCAATCGGGCCGTGGTTCAGAGCGCGGGCCGCGCCTATCGCATGGAGTTGAAGCATTTTCGCGACGAGTTCAAGCGCGTCGGCGAATTGCACCGACTGTTGTTGCTTTACACCCAGGCGCTGCTCACCCAGATGTCGCAGACTGCGGTCTGCAACCGGCTGCACTCCGTCGAGCAACAGCTTTGCCGCTGGCTCTTGCTGAGCCACGACCGACTCGAGTCGGATGAACTGATTATGACCCAGGAGCTGATCGCCAACATGCTCGGCGTGCGCCGGGAGGGCGTCTCCGTGGCGGCGCATCACCTCCAGGATGCTGGGCTGATCCGTTACAAACGCGGCCACCTCACGATCCTCGACCGTCCCGGCCTGGAGTCCGAGGTTTGTGAATGCTACCAAGTCGTCAAGACGGAATGCGACCGACTACTTGCCTATCAGTTGAACACGCCCGCCCGATAGCGTAAGCCGCGACTGCCGCAATGTACGCTAACGCGCAGATCGCGTTCAGCGTGCATGGTACCGTTCATCCCCCACGTCGCACTTCAGTGCAGGACTTTCATCGTTATGCGGGGAGAGGGAGCCACGGGAATGCCCGAGTCGCAAAGCGCGGTACGCCTGAACGCATGTTTCGACCACTTGTGAGGCCGCTGGCGCCGATGCCCGCCTCGAATCCTGTGATCGTAAGTAACCGGATCCTCTCGATGCTGGCAAAGGCGGAGTATCGGCGGTTGCAGCCGAGCCTCGAGCAGGTCTCATTGAATGTGAACGCAGTGCTCTACGCGCCGGGAGACGCCGTCAGACACATCTACTTTCCCAACAATGCTGTGGTCTCACTGCTCTATGCAGTAGATGGGCGAAGGACAGTGGAGGTGGCCATGGAAGGCAACGAGGGCGCGGTCGGATTCGCCGTCTATCTGGGCGGCGTGAGGTCGCACAACCTGTCCATCGTCCGCGACGCCGGCACCGCGATGCGACTGGAGGTCAAGTCGTTGGCAAGGTGCGCCGACCAAGGCGGTCGCCTGAGGGAGCTGCTCCAAAAGTCGGTCCACGGGTTGGTCACTCAGATCGCGCAGTTGGGCGTCTGCAGCCGATTCCACAGCATCGATGCGCGCGTCGCCCGGTGGTTGCTGATGACGCAGGATCGGGTGGGGTCACGCGAGCTCAGCGCGACACAGGAATCTATCGCCCGCATGCTCGGGGTGCGGAGAAGCGGCGTCACTTCAGCGGCGAGCGGCTTTCAGAGGCAGAGCATGATCGGCTACCGTCGCGGGCGAATTCAGATTCTGGACCAGCGAAAGCTACTCGCGGCCTCTTGCTCCTGTTATGGGGTTATCAAACGCCAGTACGACAGCTTTCTGAATTAGGGAAACTCTGAAAAATTCCATCCCAGGAATTTTCAGAGTCGGCAAGTGAAAACGCGGTTTCCACTTGCCTCACGAATCCAATGACTTAGAGTCATCGGATTCGGCGGCGCATCCTTAGCTTAGCTAAGGAAGGTCTGATAAATCAGACCCTCCTTACGGAAACGCTTGGGAGGCCCTGTTTGCGCTGCTTGAATTCCCCGGCCTTCAGGTGACGCAGTTAATCGCAGTTCATTAGGGGACGCTCGATCCCTTGATCACCGGCCGCGAGAAAACCGACAACACCGCCGGAACTCGCCGGGAAAATGCCCGGCCCTCACCAGGTAATGCATCTCACCCAGGCCGCCGAACGCAGGAGTCGTCGCTCGTGGTCCTCGACCGGTAAACGTGCGCATGGAATGTCTCGAGCTAAGTACGCTGGCGCACAGAAGGTTTGGAGAGAGTGGAGGAGAATACGACCTCGGTGAGCGGCCGCCGATATTGGTTCACAAGCGGAATTGGTTCACAAGGTCGCCCGCCAGGGGGGAAACATTCGATGACAGTACGTTCGAGCAAGCGGTGGCAAGACTTCGGGAGGGACCTCATTCTTGGCGGTTTCGCTTCGGTTACGCCGTCACGCGCTTTTGGCGGAAATGCGGACGAAGTGAACGCCCTGCTGAAGCGCGAACAGGGGTCGGCAAAAATTTCGGTCGTTCGGGATTTGGGTCAAGAGTCGCTGAACGAAACAACGGGATCGCGCCCGGAAAAGGATGACCTTCGAGCCATAGAACGAGGCGAGGATGAAGGAATGATGGTTGGTCGAGAGTGAACACTGTCCCAAGGGCGCGCGCAAGAGACAGTATCGTGAGCGCGAGGCCGGCCGAGCGCAAGGCAAAGATGCCGAGTGTCAATTGGAGCACGCCCAAAAAAGGAGAGCTTCGCAATGCCATCGCAAAACGCTAACGCCCCCTGGAGTAGCGGGGGCAAACCCCCGGATATTCAGGATCTGCTTCGGCAGGGGCAGGGTTGGCTGAATCAGATGCTGCCGAGCGGCGGTGCGAGCGGCGTCATTGTCATTGCCGTCCTCATTCTTGCGGCCCTCGGTGCGTGGACGGCCTATTACACTGTACCGAGCGACTCCGTCGCGGTGGTGCAACGCTTCGGTAAGTATCTCAAGGAAGTTCCCCCGGGACTGCATTTCAAGCTGCCGCTGGGCGCCGATCTGGCCACAATCGTTCCGGTCAAGAGGCAGTTGAAACAGGAGTTCGGGTTCACGACCCCTGGCGCCAGCGATCCCTACCAGAGTCCTCTCGACGGCAGGCGGGACACGAAGCGGGAAACGGAGATGGTCACGGGTGATCTGAACGCCGCGCTGGTGGAATGGGTGGTGCAGTACCGCATCTCGGAGCCGGTTAAGTTCCTGTTCGAGGTTCGCGAACCGAGTGAAACGCTGCGCTATGTTTCCGAATCGGTCATGCGCGAAGTCGTCGGCGATCGCACCGTGGACGAGGTGATTACCATCGGCCGGCAGGAAATCGAAACGGAAGCCCTGACAAAAATGCAGGCGCTCTCCACCAAGTACGCGATGGGGATCAGTATCGACCAGGTGCAGTTGAAGAACATCAATCCGCCTAAACCGGTGCAGGAGTCTTTCAACGAGGTCAATCAGGCGCAGCAGGAGAAAGAGAAGCTGATCAACGAAGCCCGGCGCGACTACAACAAGGTGATCCCGCTGGCCGAGGGTGAGAAGGATCAGCGGATCCGCGAGGCCGACGGCTACCGGCTTAAGAGAGTCAATGAAGCGGAAGGCGATGTCGCCCGGTTCAGCGCCTTACTGGCGGAATACACCAAGGCCCCGGAGGTCACCCGCCGCCGCATTTATATCGAGACCCTGCAGGACATCATGCCGGGGATACGCTCCAAGATCATTGTCGATGAGCAGACGAGCGGCGTCCTGCCGCTGCTGAATCTCGACACCCGGCAGGGCGTCCTGAAATGAACAGGAGCCTGCAAATCGCCCTGCTGGTGGTGCTGGGCCTCGGAACGTATATCGCCATGAGCGCGATCTACACGGTAAGCGAAGTCGAGCAGATGATCATCACTCAGTTCGGCAAGCCCGTGGGCGATCCCGTGACGTCCGCCGGACTCAAGCTCAAGGTGCCCTTCATCCAGGACGTCAATCCCATCGACAAACGGGTGCTCGAGTGGGACGGCAGCCCCTCGGACATGCCCACCAAGGACAAGCTGTACATCTCGGTCGATCTCTTCGCCCGCTGGCGGATAACCGATCCGCTGCAGTACTTCCTGCGGCTGCGCGATGAACGCAGTGCTCAGTCGCGGCTGGACGACATTCTGGGCAGCGAGACCCGCAACGCGGTCGCCAAGCACGAGCTGATAGAGATCATTCGCACCACCAAGGATCGCGTGCCGCTGCGCGATGCGCTCCTGACCGACGCGGAACGGGATATGGGATCGCTGGTGCCTATTCAGAAGGGACGCCAACTGGTCGAGCAGGAGATC
>DATIPL010000736.1:0-2436 GCA_035471965.1 Gammaproteobacteria bacterium | reverse complement strand
CTGCGAGGATCAGGCGCTCGGGGAAGTTTCCTTACTCATACGCTCGATAACGATTTCCCGCATGCGGAACTTCTGCAGCTTCCCCGTCACCGTCATCGGAAATTCTTCCACGAACTCGATGTGGCTGGGAATCTTGAAGTGCGCAATATGGCCTTTGCAGAATTCTCTTATCTCCAGCTCGCTCAATCGTTCGCCGGCGTGCGGCTGGATCCATGCGGCAACCGCCTCGCCATAATACTCGTCGGGTATCCCGAACACGGCGACTTCGGCCACCTTGGGATGGGTAAACAGAAAGTCCTCGATTTCCCGTGGATAGATGTTCTCGCCGCCGCGAATGATCATCTCCTTGCGGCGCCCGGTGATACTCAAGTACCCCTCGCCGTCCATGCGGCCAATGTCGCCCGAGTGCAGCCAGCCGTTTTCATCGATGGCTTCACGCGTCGCCTCCGCATCCGCGTAGTATCCTTTCATCACGTGGTAGCCGCGAAAGCAGATTTCGCCGTCTTCTCCCAATGGCACGGTTGCGCCGCTTTCCACGTCCAGCACTTTGACCTCCTGGTGGGGCAGATTGCGTCCCACGGTGTTGACCCGCCGCTCAATGCTGTCGCTGGCGCAGGTCAGGTGGGTGAGCGGCGAGGCTTCCGTTTCACCGTAACCGATGAGGATCTCGGGCACGTGCATGTCCTCCATCACCCGCCGCATGAGCTCCGGCGGGCAGGGTGCTCCGGCCATGATCCCGGTACGCAGACTATCGAGGTCGGCATCCGGAAACCGGGGATGCTCGAGTGCGGCGATGAACATCGTGGGCACTCCATGGACGGCCGTGCAGCGCTCGCGCTCAATGCAATCGAGCACCGCGCCGGGGTCGAAATGCTCGCTGGGCACGATTGCGCACGCCCCTACGGAAAAACAAAGCAGATTCGAGAGCACCATGCCGAAGCAGTGATAGAACGGCACCGGAATGCAGAGCCGATCGTTTTCGTCGAAGCACAGGGACTGCGCCGTGAACCAGGCGTTATTGAGAATATTGTGATGCGAGAGCACCACGGCCTTCGGGAACCCCGTGGTGCCGGAGGTATACTGAATATTGATGGCGTCGTCCGGGTCGAGCGCAGCGCTCTCCGCCTCGAGACGCTGTATGGAGATCTTTTCGGCGCGGGCGAGAAATTCCTCCCAGGAGAGAAACCCCTCATCGGTGACAGTGGCGGCGCCGGATGCGGTCTTATTCGGATCGAACAGCACGAGTCTGCGCAGATGCGGAAACCGTTTTGAGTCAAAGCCTTCGCCGTTCGCATGGGTCAGCTCCGGGATGAGCTGCTGAAGCATGGCTACGTAATCGCCGGAGCGAAAACCCGGAGTCAGAAACACCGCTTCGATCTCGGATCGCTCGAGCGCGTGGGCCAGCTCCCGAGTGCGGTACGCCGGATTGACGTTGACCAGGATCGCGCCGATGCGTGCAGTCGCAAGCTGTACCAGCACCCATTCCACGTTGTTGCTCGACCAGATGCCGACACGGCTTCCCTTTGCGAAGCCATCCGCGAGCAAAGCGCGCGCCACGATGTCCGCTTGCATCTGCAGCTCGCTATACTTCAAGCGCCTCGACTGGGGAATCGAAACGAGCGCCTCTCGCGCTTCGAATCGAGCAGCGATCTCGGAAAAATGCTCCGGGATGGTCATTCCCTTGAGCGCCGTTTCTCCGCCTCGATGAAAGTAGCTCCGCCGCTGCACTTTGCTCTCGCCGTCCAGGACGTTGCCATTTCGACCCGGGTGCGCCACCGCTCAGAACGACGACCAGCGCCTGGTGCGCATCGCTGCCTCGACCCGCGAGGTCGCCAGAACGAGGGCCGCCGCTCTTGGCAAGAGCTGCTCCTCGCTGGCGCGCGTCAGGACCTCCCGGGTGTTGCGGCGGACTTTTTCCCCGATGGCCTGCATCGCGGCAGCTTCGCTCGCGCCTTGATATTCCATTGCCGCGCAGATGACGCCGCCCGCGTTGGCGATAAAGTCCGGTACGTTCACCACGCCGCGCTGGTGGAGTCGGCGCTCGGCACCGTCGGTGACCGGAATGTTCGCGCCCTGAATGACGAGACGCGTCTTGAGGCGTTCGACGTTGGCCTCGTCGATGACGTCCGGTCGCGCAGCCGGGATCCAAATCTCGCACTCGAGACCGATCACGGCGTCGAGCGACAGCGCTTTTTTACCGGACCATTGTGCCAGGCTGCCGCCCGACGCTTTGTGCGCAATGAGAGCGCTCACGTCGAGCCCGGAGGGATCGTGCACGGTGCCGCTGCTGTCGCTTGCGCCGACCAGTATTGCCCCACGCTCGCTCAGAAAACGCGCTGCGTGCTTGCCCACGGCGCCGAAGCCCTGCACCACGACCCGCGCCTCCTCCAGCTCGAGATGGCAAAACTCCGCCGCCACCTCCGCAGCGCAGGCGAG
>DATIPL010000735.1:0-2549 GCA_035471965.1 Gammaproteobacteria bacterium | reverse complement strand
CGAGCCGCTGGCGAAGAACGGCTCCGCCAGCCTTTGGGACATCGGCGACGGCGTGCTGTGCCTCGAGTTTCACAGCAAGATGAACGCGCTGGACCCCGACGTCATGGCAATGATCAAGAAGGCCGTCGAGAGGGTTCCCGGGAGCTACAAGGCACTGGTGATTCACAACGAGGCAAGCAATTTTTCCGTTGGGGCGAATATCGGACTCGCGCTCTATGCCGCCAACATGGCGGCCTGGAGCGAGATCGAGGACATGGTGCGTTTGGGACAGGAAGCTTACCGCGCTCTCAAACACGCGCCCTTTCCGGTGGTCGGCGCGCCCTCCGGAATGGCGCTCGGCGGCGGCTGCGAGGTGCTGCTTCACTGCGACGCGGTTGAAGCACACGCCGAAACCTACATGGGTCTGGTGGAAGTCGGCGTCGGCCTGGTTCCGGGATGGGGTGGCTGCAAGGAAATGCTGTCACGGGCCAGCGCGGATCCGAAGCTGCCGGGTGGACCCATGCCGCCGGTGATCAAAGCCTTCGAGACCATAAGCATGGCGACGGTAGCGAAGTCCGCGGTGGAGGCCAAGGACCACCTTTATCTGCGCCCGGACGACGGCGTGGTGATGAACCGCGAGCGGGTGCTGGCGGCGGCGAAGGAGCGCGCGCTCTCGCTGGCCGAAGACTACATCCCGCCGGAACCGGGCGAACTTTCGTTGCCCGGACCGACGGCAAGAGCCGCCATGAAGATGGCGGTGGACGGGTTCAGAAAGCTCGGCAGAGCCACCCCCCACGATGAGGTGGTGGCCGGCGCGCTGGCGGAAGTCTTGAGCGGCGGGGACACGGACGTCACCGAAAGCCTGAGCGAAGATGCGATTCTCGAGCTCGAGCGAAGCGCCTTCATGTCGCTCATTCGCCACCCCGGCACGCTGGCCCGCATGCAGCACATGCTGGAGACGGGAAAGCCGTTGAGGAATTGAGATGAGGCTCAAAACGATAGGCTGTAGGCCGAAGGTCAAGAGGGCTTGGGATCGGAGATTCGAGGCTGGAGGCTGAGGACTGGCGGCAAAGAAGTATCTGGTACGTTGAACAAGGCCCGCGAGTTTCGGGTCAAGCTACGTAAGGCATATCGAATATCGAATATCGGGAAGAGTCCGTTCGAATTACGAGTCGCGTATTGCGCGTCTTCAGGTTTTTCGAATCACTAATCACTGATCACATTCCAGAGCGACAGGCAGCACCAGAGAGTTCAATCATCGCTCCACCAATTTATTAAGACGGCCCGAAAATGCTCACCTACAAAGCCCCAGTCGAAGATTTGCGCTTCGTGCTCACGGAGCTGCTTGCCGACGAGGATCTGGAATCGCTTCCAGGCTACGCGGAGTTCTCCAGCGACCTGGTGGAGGCCATCCTCGAAGAGGCGGGCAAGTTCTGCGAAACGGTATTGTTTCCCTTGAACCGCTCCGGTGACGAGGAGGGTTGCCGCTACGAGAACGGCGTGGTTCGTACGCCCAAGGGATTCAAGCAAGCCTACAGCGAGTTTGCGCAGGGCGGCTGGACCGGCCTCACCGGCGATCCCGACTTCGGCGGGCAGGATGCGCCAAACACCGTCGCCAACGCGGTGCAGGAAATGATCTGCTCGAGCAACCTTTCCTTCGGCATGTATCCGGGATTGACTATGGGAGCCTACCACGCCATTCACACCCACGGCACCGAGGAGCAGAAGCGCACCTTCCTGGAGAAGCTGGTGGCCGGCTCCTGGAGCGGAACCATGTGCCTCACCGAGCCGCAATGCGGCACCGATCTGGGTCTGATAAGGACCCGCGCGATAGGGAACGGTGACGGCAGCTACAAGATTACCGGGACGAAAATTTTCATCTCCGCCGGTGAGCATGATCTGACCGACAATATCGTTCACCTGGTGCTGGCGCGAACGCCGGACGCACCCGAGGGGATTAAAGGCATCAGCATGTTCCTGGTGCCGAAATTTCTGCCGAACGACGACGGTGAAGCGGGGCCGCGCAACGGCGTCATGTGCTCCGGTATCGAGCACAAAATGGGCATCAAGGCGTCGGCCACCTGCGTGCTCAACTTCGACGAGGCAACCGGGTTTCTGGTGGGGCAGCCCAACAAGGGCATGAGGGCGATGTTCACCATGATGAACGCCGCCCGGCTCGCCGTCGGTATCCAGGGGCTCGGAATCGCCGAGAGCGCTTACCAGGGCGCAACCAGTTATGCCCGGGAACGCCTGCAGGGCAGGGCGCTCAAGGCGCCTGCCCGACCGGACCAGGCGGCGGATCCCATTCTCGTGCATCCGGACGTGCGCCGTATGCTGCTGACCATGCGCGCCTACACCGAAGGTGCCCGCGCGCTGGTGGCATGGGTATCGGCCAAGCTGGACGTTTCAAAACGCCACCCGGACGAGCAGGAAGCGACCGACGCCGACGACTTCGTCTCGCTGCTTACGCCGGTGGTCAAGGCCATGCTTACGGACCTCGGCAGCGATGTCGCCAACCTGGGGGTGCAGGTGCTGGGCGGTCACGGCTACATACGCGAGAACGGAATGGA
>DATIPL010000734.1:0-4119 GCA_035471965.1 Gammaproteobacteria bacterium | reverse complement strand
TTACGTGCAGCCCTCCATCTTCACCTTCGGATCGATATTGATCGTATGGATCATCGCTCTGGGGGTGATTTTCGGCGTCCCGGCCCTGCGTGACGACCGTGGTGAATGGCCCCCCTCGGCCAGGGAGCTCGTCATCGGCTTCTATGCCGTGAAGTTCGTTTTTTTCGGGCTCGTGGCCGCAACGCTGATGCTGGCGCTCATCTACGCCGATCAGCGCCGCAGCCCGTGGGTGGGGGCGCTCACCTATGGATTGTTCTTCGGCGGTGCGGCGGTCAACCTGGCGCTTTGCCATTGGGCGGCCCGAGAGAAGCAGGCCGGAGCGTTGCTGACACCGCTTTTTTTCTCTCTCCCCGCCCTGCCGGTGGCCGCGCCCATCGTCGCCTTCATGTGGTACGGGGCCGGCGCCATCGGCGGGCTTGTCGGAAGCGGCCGCCGGCGTATCGCGTCCCGGGTCGCGCTGGGCGTCTTCACTCCCCTGTCCGCCTACTCCGTGTCTCGAATCTACCTCGCCGCCACCGCGGCGCCCCATGTCACCATCGGCGGCGGCGTGGCCGGCAACGCCGCCCTGGCCCTCCTGTTCGCCGGGCTCGCCATCGCGGCCTGGTGGCTGCTGAAGGATCCCGCGCGGCCGGATGCTTTCAGAACGTCCCGCCGGGACCCGGGCGGAACCTGACGCGGCACCCTCCCCCATCGGGCCGGCCGGCGCGCGGCGTCAGGCCGCAAGACCGTGGAACAGCCGTGTCAGGCGCCAGAGCAGAAGCACCGGCGCAATTCCGGCGATGCCGAAGCCTGCCGCCAGCAGCTTCAGTCGACGTCCCCGCGTCATCGCCGCCTCGCCGGTGATGACGCGGGTATCGCGAATCACGCGAAGCCCGGGGGGCGGGAACGCTCTCGCCCGAAGTGTCCTTCCGCCGAGGGACCAGAGCCAGGCGGCAAAGCCGAGCAGCGGCGTCAATAAAAGCGCTCCGAGAAGAACGTTGATCCGGCCGATTCGTTCCGGCGTCGGCTCCGGCCCGGCGAGGAACCCGTCGCGCAGCGGGAGGCGGTATTGCTCGAGAGCAAGAATCAGCGCCGTCGCGATGACCACGGCAACAGCGACCAACAGAAGCACCCGTCTTCGGGCAACCGGATCGGCTTTACGGAGTTCGATCATTCCTGCTGCGGATCAAAGAACTTTCCCGGTGAGGGCTCGGGTGCCCCCCAACGGGAGATCTTTCCGCGTTACGGTCAAGGTCGATTCGAAATTCAGTATACTGTCGTCGAATCCCATTTTTCCCCGAATCTAGCGACAACCGGAGACCCGTCATGGCCGCAGTCAGTAACGACATCGTCGTAGAAGCCTGGAACACGGTGCTGTTCGACAAGTTCGTGCGCTTCAAGCACCTGCTGATCGACGGGCTGTCAGGCCATAGCGAGGAAGCGCTGGCGCGCCATCCCCATCCGAAGGGCAGTCGAGTGCTGGACGTGGGCTGCGGCTTCGGCGACAGCACCCGGCGAATCGCCAGGACGGTCGCCCCGGGAGGCGAGGCGGCGGGCGTCGACTGCGCGCAGAACTTCGTCGACGCGGCGACCCGCGAATCCGAGCAGGCGGGGATAGACAACGCCACATTTTTTCTCGCCGACGTTCAGATGGAGGATCTGCGGGGGCCGTACGACTATGCGTTCGCGCGTTTCGGCACCATGTTTTTCATGTCTCCCGGCGCCGCGTTGCGCAATATCCGCAAAGCGCTCAAACCGGGAGGCGAACTGACGCAGATCGTCTGGCGGAGGCGCGAGGACAACCCCTGGCTGTTCGAGGCAGAGCAGCGCGTCCGGGGAATCGTGCCGGTGATTTCCCACGAAGACACCGATGAAGTTCACTGTGGTCCGGGCCCGTTCTCCATGGCAGAGCCCGATATGGTCAGCGCCATGATGAAGGGGGTCGGCTACGATCGCATCACCTTCGAACGATTCGACACGGACATCTGCATCGGCAGAGACGTCGACGAGGCGATAGAGTTCGCCATGGCGCTGGGCCCGGCGGGGGAGATCATCCGCCTGGCCGCGGAAGAAGGAGAGCGGCTCAAGCCTCGGGTGATGGTGGCGCTGCGTGAGGCGCTGACACCTTACGACAGAGGCGACGGCGTCTGGGCGCCTTCGAGCACATGGTTCATCACCGCCCGCAACCCCGGATAGCTCAGAGAGGGTACTTTTTCAGAAAAAGGAGAACCACAGGTCAAGACGCCCTCTGCTTTGTTCACCAAATGATGACCTGACGGCCCATTGCCTTCCGCAGGCGAACAAACTCGCCCCCGTTTCTGCTTTCTAACACTCCCGCAGCCCCGCTTTCGCCAGCCCGGCGAGATAAGGTTTCAGGCCGTCCGCGTCGACGGTGGGCAAGGTTTGCCTCAGATAAGACAAGGAAAGTTCCGGCAGCGCACTGACCGCCTCACTGAGGGCGGCGCGCGCTTCGTCAAGCCGGCCGAGGTGGGCCAACGCGGAAGCATGGACGGCATGCGGCCAGTAGCCGGTGGCCTGCGGAATCTGTAACGTCTTCCCGGCCCAGAAAAGCGCGTCCTCGAACTCTTTCGAGAGTATGCAGGCGAGCGCGTGCACAACTGTGAACGCCCACCCCAGCGGATCCCGCGGGCTGAGCAGATGGGCCTTATCCTGCATTTCCTTGGCTTCCTCCAGCCTGCCCGCGAGCGTAAGCACCATGCCCAATCCGTGATACGCCTGCGCGAAGCTCGGATTAATGGCGAGCGCCCGCTCCAGCGCCGCAATGGAGGCTTCGTGTCGACCCTGCATCATGTGGATACGCCCGATAGCAAAGTACGCGGCGGCATCTTTGTCGTCGCATGCAAGCGCTTTCCTGGCGGCCTCCAGCCCCTTGGCGAGGCTCTCCTCCGGGTTTTCAGACCAGCCCATGATCACGATTTGATAGTACGTATAGGCCTTGTACGCGTAGGCGGGCGGAAAATTGGGATCGCGTTCCGAGGCGGCGCGAAACAACTCCAAAGCGGTAAAGCTGTTTTCTTTTTGCCAGCTCCACAGGTTCCACAGGGCGCGCTGGTAGGTTTCCCAGGCGTCCAGGCTCTCGGGCGGCTTGCTGAGCGCGCGATCGCGCTCGGCGGCGCCCATTTCCGGCTCCAGCCGACCCACGATGGTTTGCGTCATTTCATCCTGAAGCTCGAATATGTCCTCGATCTCGCGGTCGTAACGCTCGGCCCAGATATGGTGCCCCTCGCTTGCGTCAATGAGCTGTGCGGTGAGCCGGATTCGACGCCCACTTTTGCGCACGCTGCCTTCGAGCACGTATCGTACGCCGAGCTCCTCGGCGACCTGCTTGACGTCGACGGCCCGGCCTTTGTAAGTGAAAGTGCTGTTTCGGGCGATCACCCGAAACCAGCGGATTTTAGACAGCGCCGTGATGAGGTCCTCGCTAATCCCGTCGGCGAAATACTCCTGCTCCTCGTCTCCCGACATGTTGGCAAAAGGCAACACCGCGATCGAAGGCTTTTCGAGCAGATCGGTTTTTCCCTGAAATGGTTCAATCGGGGCGCTGACAGCGGCCTCATCTTTCCGCGGATGCCAGCGGTACACGTGCACCGGCCTGGCCAGGTTCTTGAACGTCTCTTCGCCGCCGTCTTCGAAATGCACGTCAACTTTGCCGTTAACCTGATCGAAGACTGCTGCCGAGATACACAACCCGCCCGGCTCGGCTGCGGCTTCCAGGCGCGCCGCCAGATTGACTCCGTCGCCGAATATCTCGCTGCGATCTTCGATGACTTCGCCCAGATTCACGCCAACGCGGATCTGAACTCTGCCCTCGTCCGGAAGCGCTTCATTACGCCCGCCCAGTGACTCTTGTGCGGCGACCGCCGCGTTGACCGCGGCGACCACGCTGGAGAATTCCGCCAGTACCGCATCGCCGGCGTAGCGCAGCACGCGACCGCTGTGACCCTTGATGGTGTCGGACACAAAGTCGAGTGCGTCCATGACCCGATAGTGCGCGCGTTCTTCGTCGGCACCTGTGAGCCGGCTGTACCCCGCCACGTCGGCGTAGAGGATCGCGGTGAGCTTGCGTGTGATTTGCTGCGGCATGAATAAGCGTTCGTAGACAGCGAGCGTAGCGGAAGC
>DATIPL010000733.1:0-1973 GCA_035471965.1 Gammaproteobacteria bacterium | reverse complement strand
TTCTTGGCGTGGTCAACGCATTCAGCGTGCCGGTGGTCGGCATGCGGACCTTCGGCATGGAGGATGCGCCACCCGTTTTCCGCGCCATGGATCTTCTATGGCACCTGACCATCCCGGCCATGATCTCCGCGTTTTCCGGTGTAGCCCTGCTGTCGCGTTACGTCCGCTCCCAGATGATCGAGGTGATCTCCAACGACTACGTGCGCACTGCGCGCGCCAAGGGCCTCGAGGAGGAAACGGTGATCTACCGCCACGCTCTTCGAAACGCCCTGCTGCCATTCGTCACCATGTTCGGGCTGATGCTCCCGGGCCTAATCGGAGGTTCCGTCATCATCGAGCAGATCTTCGCCTGGCCGGGCATCGGTCGGCTCGGCTACGAGGCGATACTGGCGCGGGACTTTCCCTTGATTCTGACCATCAACTTTTTCGCCGCCGCCTTGACCCTTGCCGGGACTTTTCTTTCCGATGTCCTTTATGCCGTGGTGGATCCGCGGGTCAGGCTCGACGGCTGAGGACCGCCATGCACGCGATTACGGACGTGGATACGGAGGTCGAACTGAAGGGGCGATCCAGTCTCGGCGAGTTCTGGCTCACTTTCCGCAAGGATCGCCTGGCGCTCGTCGGATTCGCTGTGCTGGTGGTGCTGGCGATTCTAGCGCTCGCCGGCAAAGCCTTCACAGAATGGTGGGTGCTGTTCGATCCGGCCGCGGTTCGCCTTTCGGACAGACTGTTGCCGCCGTTTACGCAGGCTTCCCCGGTACTGTCCGCCGGCGAGCGACCGGCATTCGACATCTACCTGCTCGGCACCGACGAGCTCGGGCGGGATGTTTTTGCCCGTATGCTTCAGGGGAGCTTTGTCTCCTTGTCCATTGGGTTCGTCGCCGTGGGTATCGCCATGAGTATTGGCGTGGCCCTCGGAGGTATATCGGGATATTACGGCGAAACGAAAATTCTCGGCCTGAGCATCGACAATCTGACCATGCGTTTTACAGACGTCATGCTGTGCTTTCCCACTTTTTTTCTGATCTTGACGGTGGTCGCCCTCCTTCCCCCCAGCATCTACAACATCATGATCGTCATCGGCGTCACCGGCTGGATGACAACCGCCCGATTTGTCCGGGCGGAGTTTCTTTCTCTGAAAGAGCAGGATTTCGTGCTGGCAGCCAAGGCCATGGGTCTTCCGGAGCGCCGCATCATCTTTTTCCATATGCTCCCAAATGCCCTCGCGCCTGTGCTGGTCACCGCCACCGTTTCCGTAGCCACCGCGATCCTCACCGAGTCCGCTTTGAGTTTTCTCGGTTTCGGCGTTCAGCCCCCGGACGCCACCTGGGGCAACATTCTCTCCGACGGCAAGAATTTCATCTTCGACGCGCCGTGGCTTTTCTTCATCCCGGGAAGCGCAATTCTGGTCGTGGTTCTCGCATTCAATCTGGTAGGAGAAGGCATGAGGGAGTCGCTCAATCCCAAGCTGCGAAGACGCTGATCAATCGGGCTGCTCAACCCGCCGGCTTTCCCCGGGATCGGGATAGCGTTTACACTTCGGCGCGGCTCTCAACGAACGATAAAACGGATGATTCCACCATGGCCTTTCTAAGCGATAAGCGTGCACTGATTGTCGGCGTTGCCAGCAATCGCTCCATTGCCTGGGGTATCGCCAAAGCGATGCGCCGGCAGGGCGCGGAGCTGGCGTTTACCTACCAGACGGAGCGCCTGCGCGAACGCGTGGAGAAGCTCGCTGCCGAACTGGCCTCGGACATCTGTCTACCCTGCGACGTGGCCAGCGACGATCAGATCGACGCCGTATTCGAGCGGCTCGGACGCAGGTGGGACGGGCTCGACATCATCGTCCACGCGGTTGCCTATGCGCCCCGGGAGGCATTGGTCGGAGACTACCTCGAATCGGTAAACCGGGAAGCGTTTCAGATCTCTCAGGATGTGAGCGCCTACAGCTTTTCCGCCCTGGCCAAGGCCGG
>DATIPL010000732.1:0-5426 GCA_035471965.1 Gammaproteobacteria bacterium | reverse complement strand
CGACCAGAAGCTTCATGCCGGACGGGTTCTGAATTTCCAGCGCCGGCTCCACGGTCAGCACCGCGGGAAGCGGGTTGCTGTCCTCGAAGGCATCCAGGACCTCGGCAAATCCCGACAGGCTGCGGAATTCGGACAAAGCATCGGCGCGGGTGATAACCGTTACCCGCGCGATCTCGTTCCAGCCGCGCAGATCCCGCGCCAGCGCCTCGGCGGCGGCGTCGGACTCCGCGGTCTTTAAGAACACCGATATGCGTCCTCCCGTATCCCAGTGGCCGGTCACCCGGTTGATGTTGTCCAACAGCAGATAAAGTCCGCCGGGCAACGCCAGCGCGATGCCGAGCACTGCGGAAGTCAAAAGTGTGGCAATCGGCGCCCTCGCCATCAGGCCCAGGCTGAAGAAGAATGACTGAAGATGACGGATTACCCACGAGCCGAGCACCCCCGTGCCCGATGCCTTGAGGTCGAATCTCGCCTGGTTCGTGCCTGTCCGTTTCGCTCTGGAAAGCATTACTTTTGCCCGTCGACGAACTGTCCGTTGCGAAGCACGAGCACGCGATTGCCGAAACGTTGCACCAGATCGAGATCATGCGTTGCGATAAGCACGGTGACACCCACCTGGTTGAACTGGGCGAAAAGGCCCATGATTTCTCTGCTCAAGTCGGGATCGAGGTTGCCCGTGGGCTCGTCGGCCAGAAGCACGGGGGGCTTGTGCACCACGGCACGCGCAATGCCGACACGTTGCTGCTCACCGCCGGACAGCACCAGCGGAAATTGCTTTTCCTTGCCCAGCAGGTCGACTTTGTCCAGCGCCGCGCGCACGCGTCTGCCGATCTCGGAATGACCGTAACCCGAAACGACCAGCGGAAGCGCTACGTTATCGAACACGGTTCGATCTCTGAGCAGGCGGTGGTCCTGAAACACGACCCCTATGTGGCGCCGGAACCGGGGAATTCTGCGCGGGGGAATTCTCGACAGGTTGTGGCCACCAATGATGATGTGACCGCGGGTCGCGCGTTCCACCAGGGTAATAAGCCGAAGCAGGGTGCTTTTCCCGGCGCCCGAGTGGCCGGTGAGAAAGACCATTTCCCCGGCGTCGATGCGCGCGCTGACGTTGCGCAATGCCTCGACGCCGCCGCGATAACGTTTGGTAACGTTATGAAACTCGATCAAGGAAGTGGCTCACCGGTGAGAAATAAAACGCCTCGACAGGAATCGCAACGAGCAAACTCAGCGTGCGAGCAGTGCCTGGACGAAGCTGCGAGCATCGAAATCTCTCAAATCGGCCACACCTTCACCCGTGCCGATAAATCGAATCGGTATGCCTAGACGCTCGGCGATGGCGAAAATTACTCCACCCTTTGCGGTGCCGTCGAGCTTGGTAATACACAATCCGGTGACGCCTACGGCCTGGTGAAATTGGACTGCCTGGCTGAGGGCGTTCTGCCCGGTGCCCGCGTCGAGCACCAGCAGCACCTCGTGGGGCGCTTCGGGATCCAGCTTATTGAGTACGCGACGGACCTTCTTCAGCTCCTCCATGAGATCGGCCTGGGTGTGAAGGCGCCCGGCGGTATCCGCTATCAGCACGTCGATTCCCCGGGAGGTTGCAGAGTCGAGGGCGTCGTAAATCACCGAGGCCGAATCTGCGCCGGTATGCTGGGCCACAACTGCGATCTGGTTGCGTTCTCCCCAGCTTTTCAGCTGTTCGATGGCGGCGGCGCGAAAGGTGTCGCCCGCGGCCAGCATTACCGAGCGGCCTTGCGCCTTGATACGGTGAGCCAGTTTTCCTATGGACGTGGTCTTTCCCGTTCCATTGACCCCGACCACGAGGACGACAAACGGTCTGGCTGTCTGCCGTGGAATCTCCAGCGGCACGGCGACCGGCTCCAGAACCGCAAGCATGTCTCTCTCGACCGAGCCCAAGACGGCGTTTGTTACATCACCGTCCGGGTCTTTCACGCCGGTGCGAATTCCTTCTACGATTCGCGTGGTAACGGGAACTCCGACATCAGCAGACAGCAAAAGCTCTTCGACTTCGTCCAACAGAGCGTCATCGACCCTGGCTTTGCCGGCAAGGAGCCTGGAGAGGCCGTTGACCAGACGTCCGCGGGTCCGGCCAAGAGCGGCGCCTAGCCGTCCCATCAAACCCGACACAGGTCGATTCGAGGCGTCGTTTCCGGCGTCCGCAGCTTTTCGTCGTCCAAACATGTGAGGGAAATTGCGCCCGCTGGCCGATTGAGGCAACCGCTTTCCAATCAAGGCGCGCGTACCTGGATAAACACTCGTATCCTACCATGTACCGGGAGCAACTTCGGGGTGCCAAACGCCTTTTCGCCGAGGCGAAGCGATCGGGAAGCCCTGCATGAAAATCGATATTTTTCGATCTGGCCGTGACCCATTCAAAGCAACGAAAGCGGAGGAATAGGAATCCCGCTCTCCGCGGATCGGTTCGAATCATCTCCGGTAAATGGAGGCGTCGCAGGCTCAAGGTAGTCGACGCCGGGGAGCTCAGACCGACGCCGGACCGAGTCAGGGAGACCCTGTTTTCGTGGCTCGGGCCGCGCCTGTACGGCAGCCTCTGTCTTGACCTGTTTGCCGGCACCGGCGCACTCGGTTTCGAAGCCGCGTCCAGAGGTGCGAAACATGTCGTGATGGTGGAGCAGGATGCGATCGCCGTCTCCGTGCTGCGCGAGGAATGCGCCGCGCTGAGGGCGGAGGAAATAGAGATAGTCCAAGCGGATGCGCTCGAATGGCTGGATTCCGGTGGAACGGCGTTCGACATCGTTTTCCTTGACCCACCTTTCGGTCGCTTCGAGCCCGTGGATCTGTGCTTGCGTATCGACCGGGCCGGCCGCCTGAAGCCGTCGGGTTTGGTGTATCTGGAGACCGGTGCCGGGAATCCGAAGCCTGCGTTACCAGAGGGTTGGCGTCTGCTCAAGAGCCAACGAGCGGGGCAAGTGCGGTATCATCTCGCCTCCCGGGAAGTGGCCGACACGACCGGCTGACGAAGGTATAAGTAAGAGGTAAAGCATGGACGGCACGGCGATTTATCCTGGCACGTTCGACCCAATCACCAACGGTCATATCGATCTGGTGCAAAGGGCGGCGCTGCGATTTGATCGGGTTATCGTGGCCGTGGCCGGCAGCGGCTCCAAAGAGCCCTGTTTTACCCTGGAAAAACGGATTTCTTTGGCCAAGACAGCGCTGAGGAAAATCAGTAACGTCTCGGTCGTCGGGTTCGATGGCCTGCTTGCGGATTTTGCGCTGAAGCAAGGCGCCGGTGTGATCTTGAGGGGCCTGCGCGCGGTGTCCGATTTCGAGTACGAATTTCAACTCGCGAGCATGAACAGAAAGCTCGCGCCGACTGTCGAAACCATGTTTTTGACCCCGGACGAGGGCTACAGCTTCATCTCTTCGAGCCTGGTGCGCGAAATCGCCGGACTTGGAGGAGACGTCAGCGCATTCGTTCACCCTGCGGTCAAGGAGGCCTTGTCGGAACGTCTGAACTCGAAACGATCGGCTTGAGTAGGTTTGAAAACATTTCGGGCTTCCGCGGCAGACCGGTGAGCCGGAAATCGGCATAGGTCCGGTGGAGCTTTGCCACGGCGAAGGGGCGCACTTGCAATGGCGCGCCATGGACTTTCAGGCAATTCAGCCGCATATCGCCATGCATGCGTCGCACGCCAATCGAGCACGCGGACGCTTGACTCCCGGAAGACGAGATCGGGCATGTCCCCTGAACTCGTGGTGTCTGTAAAGAATCGAGACGGAGTGGCCAGGGGTTTCCTTGATCGATGTGGAGCGTACCTGAATGGCATTGATGATCACTGACGAATGCATCAACTGCGACGTCTGTGAGCCTGAGTGTCCCAATGATGCAATCTATCAGGGCGAAGAGATCTACGAAATCAATCCCGATCTCTGCACCGAATGCGTTGGTCATTTCGACACGCCTCAATGCGTTCAGGTCTGTCCGGTGGACTGCATTCCCGTGAACCCGGGGCGCGACGAGAGCAGGGACCAGCTGTATCAGAAATATCTCGGTCTCATGCGCCGGAAGGCTTAGGCATGGTCGTCGGCGTCGGGGGGACCGCCACAGTCCCCGGAGTAAAGATCGGGCCTGGCCTGTAGACAATCCACGACCTGCTGCGTGCAAAATCCGGCCGTGAGTCACCGGAGCCTGTCTCGGGACCTCTGTTCTTGCTTTGTTTCGCCTGCGCCCGCCTGTTGCAGGAAGGGTTCTATTCACGAATCGCTGAACGGGAAGTGATTTTTCGTGAGCCCCGGGAAAGCGGGATCCGGCCCGGCAGGCGCCCGGCTCAACGCTGGCAGCGCGGACAGTAGTAGCTCGATCGCTGTCCGAGAACGCGCGCCCTGACCGGGGCGCCGCAGCGAATACAAGGCTCGCCCTGTCGTCCGTACACCCGCAGGAACTGAGCGAAATAGCCGGGCTCGCCGGTGCCGTTGACGAAATCCCTGAGCGTCGTTCCGCCCTGCTCCAGCGCTTCTTCGAGCACCTGCTTCACCGCTTCGGCGAGACCATCGAATCGATGAGCCGAGATGCGCCTGGCGCTGCGCGCGGGGTTGATACCGGCCAGAAACAAGGCTTCGCTGGCGTAGATGTTGCCGATGCCTGCCACCACGCGGCTGTTCATGATCAGCGTTTTCACTGCCGCCCGACGCCCGCGGGCGCATCGATACAGCCATCCTCCGTCGAAGGTGTCTGTCAGCGGCTCGGGTCCCAGTGCAGCAAGCAGCGGGTGTCGGAGCGGATCCGAGGGCGTCCACAATACGGCTCCGAAGCGGCGCGGATCGCGCAATCGGAGCTTGAGCCCGTTACGAAGGCGCACGTCAACGTGATCGTGAGCGTTGGGCGCTACCCCGTCGCCGACCACGCGCAGGCTGCCCGACATGCCCAGGTGAACGATGAGGGTGCCGGATGTCGTTTTCAGAAGCAGATACTTACCCCGGCGCCCGACGCAGTCGACGCGGGCACCCTCGAGCTTTCGAGACAACGACGGCGGTACTCGCCAGCGGAGAAAAGGCTGGCGCACGTCGACGGCGGCGATAATCTGCCCGCTGACGTGCGGCTCGATTCCGCGACGGGTGGTCTCGACTTCCGGAAGCTCGGGCACGCCGCGTTCGCCTGAAATGTGCTTCAGACGTGGTCGGGAAGGCCGCGTGCAGAGGCGGCGCGATGCAGCGTCAGCACGGCAACTATGCCGATGGCCGCGAGCGCTATCGACCAGGCCACGTCGCCGTTCAGGGAATGCGGAAAATACGGTGTGTTGCGCAGCAGCCGGGCGCTGCCGTCAATGACCACCTCGACCCGAATCTGAAACGGCCATATCACCCAGAGCGAGCCGATGAGAAGGCCAACGATGAAGTTCACCATGAGGCGGTAAAAACGTCGCAGCAGAAAAGCGAGC
>DATIPL010000731.1:0-2195 GCA_035471965.1 Gammaproteobacteria bacterium | reverse complement strand
CTCCTGACCGACGCGGAAAGGGAGCTCGATATGGGCGCGCTGGTGCCCATCCAGAAGGGACGCCAACGGGTCGAGCAGGAGATCTTTGCCGCCGCTGCGGAAAAGGTTCGCGTGTTTGGTATCGAGTTGCTCGATATCCGGTTCAAGCGGATCAACTACAACGAAAGCGTGCGCCCGAAGATCTATGACCGAATGATCAGCGAACGGCGGCAGATCGCGGAACGCTTCCTGTCGGAAGGTAACGGCGAGGCCGCCAGAATCCGCGGCAATCGCGTGCGCGACCTGAACAAGATCCAGTCTGAAGCCTACCGTGAGGTCGAGGAGATCCGCGGCGTGGCGGACGCGAAAGCCACCGAAATCTACGCGACGGCTTACAACCAGAGTCCTGAAGCAGTGGCGTTCTACGAATTCACGCGGACCATGCAGTCCTATAAGTCAATCATCGCCGAAAACACGACCCTTGTCCTTTCCACGGACAGCGACCTGTTCAAGTTTCTGAAGGGTATGAGCCCGGATGGCAATGTCGTTCGGACCCAAGGTTCTGGCGACAAACAATGAGAATTCGCGCAATCGGTAGTCGGGCGACCGTCATGCGGTCCTCGTGCTGAAAGGGCTTCCCCCAGCCGGCACCCCTCAAATAGTCTCGCTCGCCTGGGTGGTCATCGCCGGGCAACCGTGGTCGGGAAGGCGGGTATGAGGTCGATTGTTCGCTTCATTCTCGGGCAGCGCGCGATACCCCCTCCATGGCGTGATACTACCCCCGTACGGGAAGAAATTTTCGGCGTCGAACGGCTCGAACAGCACGCCGAAAGCCTTGCGGCCACGCAGCCGGTAACGACGAGACCGCCAAGGGTCCTGTCCCTGCACGCCCGGCTGAAGGACAATGCGGCGGTATTGCTTGCCGCCTATCGCGCCAGCGCCTTGGAGCTGGAGAGCGGGCGCGGCGTGGTTCCTGCCGCAGAATGGCTCCTCGACAACTATCATCTGGTCGAGGCGCAGGTGCGCGAAATCCGTGATGACCTGCCCCCTGGCTATTATCGTCAGCTACCGAAACTGGCTGACGGACCGTTCGCCGGATATCCGAGGGTGTTCGGTCTGGCCTGGGCTTTCGTCGCCCACAGTGACAGCCACTTCGATCCCGACGTATTGCGTCGGTTCATTGCAGCTTATCAGCGGGTTCAGCCGCTCACGATCGGCGAGCTGTGGGCAGTTGCGATCACGCTGCGCATCGTCCTCATCGAGAACCTGCGCCGGCTGGCCGACCAGATCACGGCTGGACGAGGCGCGCGTGCCGATGCCGAGGCGCTGGCCAACCGGCTTCTCGTATCAGGGGACGCCCGGTCCGCGCTCGAAACGGACATCTCCACGCGCTCATCCGGGAATTTATCCGGAGCCTTCGCCGCACACCTTGCCAAGCGGCTGAGGGGCCAGGATCCGATCACGACGCCGGCGCTCGGATGGCTGGAGGAGCGGCTCGGACTTCAGGGCGCTTCGATAGATAAAGTGGTGCAGGACGAGCAACGGAGCAAGGGCGCATCCAACGTCAGCGTGCGCAATGTGATCACCAGCATGCGGCTGATTTCTGATATCGACTGGACGGAGCTTTTCGAGAGCGTGAGCCTTGTCGATGAGCGGCTGCGCACGGTGGGCGACTTTGCCGCAATGGATTTTCCCACACGCAATCTATACCGAAACGCGATCGAACAATTGGCCCGTGGTTCGTCGTCCAGCGAACTCGAGATCGCGGATCTTGCACTGAACGCGTCCCGCGCGGCGGCCGCTGGAGAGGTCAATGCAACGGAGGCGGAGCGCGTCGGCGATCCCGGCTACCATCTGATCGCGGAGGGTCGGCGCGCACTCGAGCGAACGATCGGGTTTCGGTCGCCCCCCCGTCTGTGGATCAGCCGCTTCTGCATCCGCCTCGGCATTGGCGGATATGTTGGCGCGATCCTGTTTGTCACCGCGGGATTACTGTTGCTCGCGCTGTGGGCGCTTTCGATTCCCGGCCTCGCTGTCGGCTGGCTCGCGCTGTTTGCTCTGATCGGGTTTCTCCCGGCGACCGAGGCAGCGACTGCGCTCATCAACCGTGCAATCACTCGGAATTTTGGCGCCACGACCTTGCCGGGTCTCGAGCTTACGGCAGGTGTGCCCCAATCGCTTCGAACGCTCGTCGCCGTGCCGACGCTGCTGACCAG
>DATIPL010000730.1:0-1818 GCA_035471965.1 Gammaproteobacteria bacterium | reverse complement strand
GCTCCTGGATAATGGTTATCTTACCGATCTACGCACTGGACTCGCAGGAGCGGTGGCCGCAAAGCACCTGGCTCCGGAAAGCGTTGCCACCGTGGGAATGGTGGGCACCGGCGCTCAGGCTCGATACCAGATCCACGGCCTCGGGCTGGTGCGCAGCTTCGAACGTCTGCTGGTGTTCGGACGCGATCCGGATCGGCTTTTGGCCTACCAGGAAGAGATGCGTAGGCAGCTCGGTATCCACGTGGAGCGCGCGCGAAGCATTGAGGAATTGGTGGCGGAAAGCGACCTGGTAGTCACGACCACTCCATCGACGCAGGCGCTCATTCAGCCCGCCTGGCTGCATCCGGGCCTACACATTACCGCCATGGGTTCAGACCTCGGCGGCAAGCAGGAGCTCGCACCGCAAGTGCTGGTGGATGCAGACCTGCTGGTTTGCGATCGAAAGACTCAATGCGCCGAGATGGGTGAGCTGCAGCACGCAATTGCCGCCGGTCTAATCGGCAGGGATGCAGATATCGTAGAGCTGGGATCGATCACCTCCGGACGGCATCCGGGCCGAGCCAGCCCGGATCAGGTCACGGTTTGCGATTTAACCGGGACGGGCGTTCAGGATACAGCCATAGCGGCGATGGCCTATGCGCGCGCGCGGGAGCTGGGGTTGGGGAAGGAAATAGATAGCAAGTGATTCGTGATTCGTGGGGCGGGAGTCCACGACACGCTTGACGATACGATTGAGCCGCTGATCACGAATCACCAATCACCATCCGCTTTGTGTCCAGAAAGGACCCCCTTCAGTGGTCTATCCCGGAGTTCAGCGCCCCCTCAGTAGGTCGCATCCGGCATCTCGCCCTTGCGCTTCTCCACGTACGCAACGAGGGCTTCATCCAGCGCAGGATCCATGGGCGGCGCCTCGTACTCGCTCAGCATGCGTTTCCATACCGCATTGGCGCGCTGCGCGCTGTCCTTGCTGCCTTCGGATTCCCATTGCTCGAAACTGTTGTTGTCGGCGACGTTGGAACGATAAAAAGCCGATTCGAAGTTCGCCTGGGTATGCGCGCAGCCGAGAAAATGCTGGCCCGGCCCGACCTCGCGGATGGCGTCCAGCGCCTGCCCGTTTTCGCTCATGTCGATTCCACTCATGAACACTTCCATCATGCCGGCCTGGTCGGCGTCCATGATGAATTTCTCGTAGCCCATGGCCAGCCCGCCTTCCAGCCAGCCGGCGGTGTGGAGCATGAAGTTGACCCCGGCGAGCATCGCGCTTTGAAGCGTGTTGGCGGATTCGTACGCGGCCTGCGCATCGGCCACCTTCGAGGCGCAAAGTCCGCCACCGCTGCGAAACGGAACTCCCAGGCGGCGCGCCAGGGCGGCGGCCGTATAGAGCACCAGCGCGGGCTCCGGCGTGCCGAATGTGGGCGCGCCGGACTGCATCGAGATTGAGCTGGCGAAAGTTCCGAAGATTACCGGCGCCCCGGGTCGAACCAGCTGGGCGAAGGCCATGCCGGTGAGCGCTTCGGCGTAGAGCTGCGCCACGGTGCCCGCCACGGTCACCGGTGACATGGCCCCGGCGAGGATGAACGGCGAAATCACCGTCGCCTGGTTGTTCGCCGCATACACTTTCAGCGCACCCAGCATGGTGGAATCCCAGACCATGGGTGAGTTCGCGTTGATCAGGCTGGTGATCACCGTGTTCTGATCCACGAACTCCTTGCCGAACACTATCTTCGCCATCTCGACGCTGTCCTGCGCCCGTTCCGGCGCGGTGACCGAGCCCATGAACGGTTTGTCGCTGTAGCGAATATGGCTGTATACCATGTC
>DATIPL010000729.1:0-4533 GCA_035471965.1 Gammaproteobacteria bacterium | reverse complement strand
CGACGACGTCGGGCTGGTTCGGATCCGTGAACGGTTTCAGCCACGCGGCGGCCTGTTCCATGTTGGCGACGATGTTTCTATGGGTAAGCATGGCGCCTTTCGCCACGCCGGTGGTGCCTCCGGTGTACTGCAGGAAGGCGATGTCGTCGCCGTTCACCTTTATCGGGGTGAGATTCAATTCCTTGCCTTCTTTCAGCACCGACTGAAAGGGAATCGCGCCCGCCAGATGATAAGCAGGCACCAAACGTTTCACGTACTTCACTACAAGGTTGACGACGGTGCCCTTGAGCGGCGGCAGCATGTCGCCCATGCGAGTGACGATCACCGTTCTTACGGGAGTTTTGTCGATGCAGCGTTCGAGCACGTGGGCAAAGTTTTCCACAATCACGATGGTCGACACCCCGGCGTCGCTGAGCTGGTGCTGGAGCTCGCGCGGGGTATACAGAGGATTGGTATTGACCACAGTGAGCCCGGCGCGCAGCGCCCCGAACAGCGCCACGGGATACTGCAGCAGGTTGGGCATCATGATGGCGATACGATCGCCCTTCTTGAGCCCCACGCGCTTTTCCAGGTAAGCAGCAAAAGCGCGGCAGCGTTCATCCAGCTCCGCATAGCTGATGCTTTTGCCGAAGTTGCTGAATGCCGGTCGCTCGGCGTAATGGACTGTACTCTGGTCGAAAATGGCGTTTATGGAGGGATAAACATCCGGATCGATCTCGGCCGGAACGCCGTCCGGGTAGCCCTTGAGCCAGACCTTTTCCATTTTCTCCTCCCGAATCTTCCCGGCGCTTCGATCCTGAACTCGTCCGGCTTCTCGGAGCCGGCGCGTCGCCTTCCGCCTTGTGCCGTCCCTCGGGTGCGTTGAATTCCGACAGCGGACAGCGCAACATTCCGCGCATTCCAGGTTCAGGTCCGGCGCGACCCCCGTCCGGAGCCAAGCCACAGGACATCAATAACATGCCCCAATACCAGGGAGTCGACAAGCACACGAGGCCCCTTTCCAAGGTCGCCCCCGGCCTTGCCGAAAGCGGTCAGGATAAATGCGGGCTCCGCCCCCTGCGTCGCCGGCCGGCTCTGGCCGGGCTGCTGTGCGGGGCGGCCCTGGCGGCCAGCCTGGCCTCCCCCGCCGCGGAAGTGGCGGGGATCCGCTTCGAGGAGCGCACCCGGATTGCAGAGGGGCTGCCCGAGCTGGTGCTGAACGGGGCTGGAATCCGCAGCAAATTCTTCGTCAAGGTATACGCCGCCGGTCTGTACCTGCCCGAAAAGGCGGGATCCACCGACGCCGTTCTAACCCTGCCCGGCCCGAAGCGCGTCCGCATGCATTTCATTCACAGCGAGGTCAGCGGCGAGAAGATCCGATCGGGCTGGACGGACGGCTACCGGGCCAATCACTCGGACGCGGAATATGCCGAGCTCGAGGATCGCGTCCAGCGCTTCAACGCCCTGTTCCCCACGCTGAAAGCCGGCGACGTGGTGGACGTGGATTACATACCCGGAAGCGGGACTGCGGTACGATTGAACGGCGAGACCCAGGGCATCATTCCCGGGGACGACTTCTACCCGGCCACGCTGAAGATCTGGCTGGGTGACTCGCCGGCCCACGGCGGTCTCAAGAAGGCCCTGCTCGGGGAGGGATGAACCACGGAACGACTTGCTTTTGACACTGCCAGGGCACATAGAAAATAATTCAAATCAACGCCTTAGAAGCCCACTCCAAGAAGGCATTCACCAGGGGTCCGGCCCCCGCCGGACCGGTCGCAATAAGAATGAGGGGAGAGAGATGAAACAATCAGGTATCAGGCAATTGGCGGCGTTCATTCTTGCCGGCGCGGTCACCGGCTATGCGGCACAGGCCTCGGCTGCGGGCTTCGCCGTCAACACCCCCAGCGCCCAGGGGATGGGCAATGCGTTCGCCGGCGGCGGCGCGGTGGCGGAAGACGCCAGCACCGTTTGGTTCAACCCGGCCAGCATCACCCGCCTGCCCTCTCAGATGATGGCCTCGGCTCACGTTATCGAGCCCACCTTCGAGTTCAGCGACAGGGGATCCAGCCAGGCGACGGGCGGACCGGCTATCCCTCTTTTGCCGAGCGCCCCCAACACCGACGACGGCGCCACCACCGCATTCGTGCCGAATTTCTACTACATCCGCAAGCTCGACGAGCGCTTCACCTTCGGCCTTTCGGTGAACGCGCCTTTCGGGCTCGCCACCGAGTACGACGGCAACTGGAAGGGCCGCTATCACGCGATCGAGTCCGAGATCATCGATCTCAACGTGAATCCCGTGATCGCCTACAAGGCCTCCGATACGTTCTCAATCGGCGCGGGCGTAAGCCTCAACTACATCGATGCCAAACTGACCAATGCCATCGACTTTGTCGCGGTGTGCGCCGGTTCCGTGCCCGCGGCAGCGATTGCCGGTTGCACCGGGATCGGCGCCGGCCCGGGCCAGGGTGCGAATGATGGATTCGTGGAAAACGAGGCTGACGACATCAGCTATGGATTCAACTTCGGCTTGTTTTACGAGCCCTCCGACCAGACCCGCTACAGCCTGGCCTATCGATCTCAGATAAACCACAAGCTGGAAGGGGATGCGACGTTTACGACACCGTCATCCATTCATGCCGTGGGGGCCCTGGATGCGGCAGTGCGGGCGGCCTTTGCAAACGACGGCGTCAAGGCAGGCGTGACCCTGCCGGACTCCGCGTCCTTCAGCGTCTACCACAGGGTGACTTCGAGCGTCGCCCTGATGGGGGACATCACCTGGACGGGGTGGAGCGACATACCGGAGCTGCGCATCATTTTCGACAACCCGGTCACCGCCGGCGGACCCGGGGTCGAATCCTTGAACTGGGAAGACACCTGGCGCTACAGCGTCGGCGCCAACTACTACGCCAGCGATCGACTGACCTTGCGCACCGGAGTCGCCTACGACGAGTCCCCGGTGGGCAGCCCCGTCTTTGCCACTCCCAGGCTGCCGGACAACGACCGCCTGTGGGTCGCCGTCGGCGCGAGCTACATGGTGAACAACAAGATCTCGGTGGACTTCGGCTACGCTCACGAGTTCATCAACGACACCAACATCGCCCGCACCAACAGCACCGGCGCGACGCTCAACGGCGTTTACGAATCCGACGCGGATATCTTCAGCCTGCAGGTAAGCTACCTCTTCGACTGAAGCCGCGCATAACCGGGGCTAAGGAAAACCCCCGCCGTGCGCGGGGGTTTTCCGCTCAGACGAGAACCGATTCGACCCGGCTTGACGTTGCCCGTTCTGGGACGGGCTTTGCTGGAGCTATCGCTCTGATGCCGGTCCAGTCGCGCATCCAGAGGCGTCTTGCCGCCGTCCCTGAGTTTCAAGTCAGTCCAGAAACAGATCGGTGAGCAGCTTGCCGCCGGGCCTGACCGCGTACTGCTCGAGATCATTGACGCCCTCCTCCTTCAGCACCTCCTCGTCGATGAAAAAATTGCCGCTGCAGGATTCGCTGTCACGGCTCAGGATTGCGTGTGCCGCATCAGCGACGACCGCCGGTTTTCTGCAGGCGGCCGGGTCCACGCCCGGGATCATGGCCAGCGCAGCGGTCAGTATCACGGTGCGCGGCCACAGGGCGTTGACCGCGATACCGTCGGACTTGAGCTCTTCCGCCATCCCCAGCACGCACATGCTCATGCCGTACTTGGCCATGGTGTAGGCGCAGTGGTCCTTGAACCATCGCGGGCTCATGTTGAGGGGGGGCGCAAGATTCAGAATATGCGGGTTGTCGCTTTTCTTCAGATGAGGAATGCACGTTTTCGACGTGGCAAAGGTGCCGCGCACGTTCACCCCGAACATGAGGTCGAAGCGCTTCATGGGCGTATCGGGAGTGCGGGTGAGACTGATGGCGCTGGCGTTGTTCACCAGCGCGTCGATGGCGCCAAAACGTTCCACGGCTTTTCTTACCGCCGCATCGATTTGCTCCTCGTAGCGAATGTCCGCCTCGACGGCAAGCGCCTTGCCCCCGGCAGCCTCGATTTCCTCAGCCGCGGTGTAGATGGTCCCCGGAAGCTTGGGATGCGGCTCGGCGGTCTTTGCCGCGATGACCACGTTGGCGCCGTCCCTTGCACAGCGAAGCCCGATGGCGAGGCCGATACCTCGACTTGCGCCGGTGATGAACACCGTTTTTCCGTTCAGGCTGGGCATGGGCATCACTCCCGGGCGATCCTTGACACTGGTAATTTCCGCTTACGCGGAAATTAATTCAATAACGGGTTCCCCGCCCCCGCGGGGATGACGAATTTTCGCTGTTTTACGGCTTTCGCAGCGGTAATGTTCTTGGCTGCAATGTCGTCCGCCTCGTCAGCTTGAATTTCGAAGAGCATTCAATCGAGCCCGTCAAACACGATCTCGCTTTCCTTTTTAACCGCCATTCCCGCGAAAGCGGGAATCCAGCAGTAAAAGATTCCTTATGCTGGCCGGACCGGCCGTCGGAGGCGCTGACATCACGAAATCGCGATCGGAAACGACACATCCGTGTAAATCGAGACGTCACTGCGTCA
>DATIPL010000728.1:0-7722 GCA_035471965.1 Gammaproteobacteria bacterium | reverse complement strand
GTCCGGGTTCAGCCAGCGCTCGAGGTTGAACACCACGTCGTCGGCGTTGAACTCGTCGCCGTTGGACCACTTGATACCCTTGCGCAGATTGAAGGTCCAGGTCTTAAGATCGTCAGATGCCTTCCAGCTCTCGGCGAGATACGGGCGGGTGATGTTGTCCGGCCCGGTGATGGTCATGTACTCGACGAACTGGCGCGCGACGTTGGATTTAGGCGTCCAATCGAAAGTCGCGGGATCGGTCATTTCCTGGACGCGCATCACGCACCTCAGGACGCCGCCCTTTTTCATGGCCGCCTGAGCGCTCGGTACGATGGACTGGCCGGTAATCGCCCCGGCGATGGAGTATGCGGTGGCGGCTGAAAGGCCCAGCATTGTCGAGGTCCAGAGGAAGTCGCGGCGGGAGATCTTCCCCTTTCGCAGATCATCCTCCAGCTCCGGGATGTAGGGATGGGGATATTTCTTTCGTTCTCCCGTACGAAGGTACGGGAATTTTCGGTCTTTATTCGCCATGATGAGACGTCCTCCGTTATCTCGTTTTTTGGTACGGAATCCGGACGCGTACGCCGCGCTAGGGGGGTGGCGCGGCCGAATTCTGATTATCGGGGAATGCGCTAACTTTTCGGCAGCTGGCACCTTAGCCCATTGTTCTAGCTACTGCAATCAGGCGAATTGGCGGCGTCGCAGGGGCGAAAATCGTAGTCGTTATTGCGTCGATTTGGTTCTCCGGCGCATCCTGCGGCCTGCCGGATCGGGGCCTCCCTTCGGCGCCCGCGGCTGGAAGCCGCGGCACCTTTCAGCGCCCGCGGTTCGCGGCTAGCATACGGCGTGCTCTGCCATCAGGGAGTGGGATGATGACCCGACGAAGCGCAGGTCGGCGCGCCGGCCGCAGGTCCTCGGCCCGCGGCGGGATCTCGCAGCGGCCCTGGGCGCGGCTCCGCAATCCCTATTCGCCTATCGAAGTGCTGAGCACCGATGAGGTCGAAAAGATTCATCATGCGTCGGTGGAAATTCTCGAAGATATCGGCATCGCGTTTCTGCTGCCGGAAGCGCTGGATATTCTTCGCCGTGCGGGCGCCGATGTGGATGATTCTTCGCAGATGGTTCGGTTCGACCGCGGCCTGGTGGAGGAGCACATTTCCCGCGCGCCGTCGCAGTACACTTTGCATACGCGAAACCCCGAGCACGATCTGGTCTTTGGCTCCGACCATGTCAACTTCGCAACGGTAGGCAGTGCTCCCAACGTTTCCGATCTGGAGCGGGGCCGCCGGCCCGGAAACTTCGCCGATTATACGAACCTGGTGAAGCTCGCCCAGTGTCTGAACGTGGTTCATTTATACGGCGGCTATCCCGTGGAGCCGGTGGACCTGCCGCCGGAAACGCGGCACCTGGATGCGCTGCAGGTTCTCGTGACCCTCACTGACAAAGCCTTTCACGCCTATTCCCTCGGGCGCACCCGCGTACTCGACGGCATCGAGATGGCGCGCATCGCGCGGGGAATCTCGAAGGAGCAGCTATTAAAGGAGCCGAGCATTTTCACTATCGTGAACTCCAGTTCGCCGCTTCGCATCGACGGCCCGATGCTCGAGGGCGTCATCGAGATGGCGCGCCACAATCAAATCGTGGTGATCACTCCGTTCACGCTTTCCGGCGCCATGGCGCCTGCGACCATTGCCGGCGCGCTGGCGCTGCAGAACGCCGAGGCGCTCGCCGGCATCACCTTCGCTCAAATCGTCAATCCCGGTGCGCCCTGCATGTACGGTGGATTCACTTCGAACGTGGATATGAAAACCGGGGCTCCCGCTTTCGGCACCCCCGAGTACACGCGAGCGGCCCTGGCGAGCGGTCAACTGGCGCGCCGCTACGGGCTGCCTTACCGATCGTCCAACGCCAACGCCGCCAACGTGGTCGACGCCCAGGCGGCCTACGAGTCCGAGATGTCGCTGTGGGGCGCGGTGATGGGCCACGCCAACATGGTGATGCACGGCGCCGGATGGATGGAAGGCGGGCTGTGCGCTTCATTCGAAAAGATGGTGCTGGATGCGGAGCTGCTGCAGATGATGGCGGAGTTCCTGAAGCCCCTCGACGTCAATGACGAAACGCTCGGTCTGGACGCCATTCGCGAAGTCGGTCCCGGAGGACACTTTTTTGGCGCCAAGCACACGCTCGCCCGCTACGAAACCGCCTTTTATCCGCCTTTGCTTTCCGACTGGAGCAACTTCGAGAACTGGCAGGACGCCGGCTCACGCACCGCCACTGAACGGGCCCACACCTTGTACAAGACCATTCTTGAGGAATACGAGCAGCCGGCGCTCGATCCCGCGCGGCGAGACGAGCTCGAGGCATTTGTCAGCAAGCGAAAAGACGAGGGCGGCGCGATAGCGGTGTGAAGGGCCCGTGCGCTTCGGCTACAGCGGGAACTCCACCGTCTCCTTCGGCCTGAGGAGATATCGCGCAACGATTTCGCCGTATCCACGAAATACGTACCGCTCTCTGGGGCACTCCCGGGCCCGCAGCGGCAACTGATACCAGGCCATCCCGGGCTCTGCGTGGTGAACCGCATGCAGGTTGTTGTTGAGATAGAGCAGCGACATCAGCGGCCCGCTCTTGACGATGACAGTGCGCTCGTCGTGATCGAAGCTCGCCTGGTGCTCGGCAAAGGATCTCAGCAGGGTCAAGGAAACGCCGGGATACGCGAACCAGAGAACATATTCGAGCAGGCTGATTCCACAGACGCCGTAAGTCCAGCCGACGACCAGCGCGCAGCCGGCCGCGTGCATCCCCCACGCTCTCGCGTTGGAAAAATCGCCCCTTGAGAAGCGTCGGCCTTCCCCGGCAATCACGCCTTTGATGCAGATCGCGGGGCCGAAAATCAGACGGCCGGCGACGGTGTTATTGACGATCAGGAAAAGCCGGCGAAGCTTGCCGCAGGCGCTCCATTCCGTCGGTGTGAGGTAATAGGACTCCGGATCCTCCAGCGGGTCGGTGATCACGCCGGTGTCGTGATGCTTCAGATGGCTCCGGCGGTAGAGGCGAAACGGCAGCCAGAGCCACAGGCTCGGAAACACGAGCAGCTCGTTCAGCGCGGGCGATGGCGTCGGGTGACCGTGCACCACCTCGTGCTGGAGCGAACCGTGCCACGCGGTGACATAGCCCCCCCCGAGCACCAGCGCCCACCAGGGCAGGACCTCGTGATTCAGTGTCAGCACGCCGAAGGTGAGATAGATCGCGGCGGCGACCGCCAGGGTCGGCCATTCCCAGCGCTGGTTTTGAGTCGCGTTCAAGGAAGTCTCCGGGAATCGGGTTCTTTCGAGGCGTCGCGGCTGAAACGCCTTGTCATCAAAGGCTACGAGGGGCAACGGGGAGTACAATAGGCGTTCGCGCATAAAACGGTACAGAACGCAGCTTTTTGAAAAAAGTGATTTACTTGTACAACGAAAGTGGAAACACCGACTCAGATCAGGATTGAAAGGAGAGCTAGATTGGGCAAGCGGGAAACCCTGGATATTTTTCGCCAGCGGCTGCGGTCCGTGATTGAGCAGTCGGGCTCGAGCAAGACCGCCTTTGCCGCCGAGGTCGGTACCGACCGCTCGACGCTGTCGCAGCTTCTGGCAAACGACGGCAAACGGCTGCCCCGGGCGGAGACCATCGTCGCCATCGCCCGCAGGGCGCAGGTGAGCGTGGACTGGCTCCTCGGCCTCACCCAGGAGGGCCAGCTCGGCGCCGACGTGGTGAACGAGGCGGTGGCCGTCGAGCACGGCGCCGGATCGCTGGCCGACCCCAGGCTTTATCAATGGCATGCCGAAGCGGCGGGATACAAGATTCGATATGTGCCGAGCACGATTCCGGATCTGCTCAAAACCGAGGAAGTCATTCGGTTCGAATATCAGGGGCGGCTTCCGCTGCGTCCAGAAGCGCGTATCGAGCAGGCGGAGGCGCGCCTGGCTTACAGTCGCCGGCCCGAAACCGATTTAGAGGTATGCAGTCCGGTGCAGTCGCTCGAGTCCTTCACCCGCGGCGAAGGCATCTGGAGGAAGCTGCCCATCGCGGCTCGGCGTGCCCAGCTCGACAGCATGGCGGAGCTCCTGCAGGAACTGTATCCGACGCTGCGCTGGTTTCTTTTCGACGGACTCAAGCGTTACTCCAGCCCGCTGACGATTTTTGGTCCATTGAGAGCTGCATTGTACCTGGGTGACATGTTTCTCGTTTTCAGATCCAACGAGCACATTCGAGTGCTCACCGAGCACTTCGATGGCCTCATACGCGCCGCCAGCGTGCAGCCGCATGAAACCCACGAGGTGGTCCTGAAGCTGAGAAAAGAACTGGACTGAATTCTCGTCGCGCCATGCGAGTGAAAATGACCGCGATCGCCAGTCTGCCCATGTATGATTTCGAAGAGATCCGCGCGCAGACGGATGCTCTATGGCGGCATTTGGCGCGCGCCATGCGGCGCGCGGGTGTCGAAGAGGTTCCGGCTTCGCTCACGCGGCAAGATCCCTGCCATGAGCTTTGGAGTCGGCGCGATCTTCTGTTCAGTCAGACCTGCGGTTATCCAATGGTGCGCGAGTACAGATCCCGGCTCCGTCCGGTTGCGGTCCCTCGCTACGCGGCGCCCGGGTGCAGCGGCTCAGAGTACTGCAGCGCGATCTTGGTGCGGGAGGGGGCGAATCACCGGGATATCGCCGCGTTTCGAGGAGCCGTTTGCGCAGTCAATTCTCCAGTTTCTCAGTCTGGCTACAACGTGTTGCGGGCGCTGATTGCACCGCTTGCAGAGAACGGCCGATTTTTCTCCAAGGTCAAGCTTACCGGAAGCCATATCGGCAGCATCGCATCCGTTGGCGCTGGCGAGGCGGACATTTGCGCGGTGGATTGCGTGACCCACGCCTTGGTCAGTCGCTATCGGCCTTCTGCCCTCGACGGAACCCGGGTGATGAGCTATACGCCCCGCTGCCCCGGATTGCCGTTCGTGACCCGTGCGGACCTCGACGCCGATCAGTTCAAACGCTTGCGCATCGCCGTGCACGAAGCATTCGCAGACGGCGAGGGTGAAGCGATCCGCGCCGCGCTATTCATCCAAGGCGTGGATGACACGAGGTTCGAGAACTACCGGGTGGTTCTGGAGATGGAATCGGCAGCGGCGGCGTCCGGCTACATGGAGATCCGCTGAGGTTGCCGGAAAAATGCTGCCGGGCACTGTTGTCACACGATATCAACCCACTTTGTAGATGTAGTAGGGCCAGTCGCCGGCACCGGGCGGAAGAGGCAGGGAAACCCACTCGGGCATCGACATCGCGCGATCGGTCAAGACCAGGCCGTGGCGTTGGACCAGCCTGTCGATCAGCGGCGCGATTTCGGCGGCCAGAGCCGCGTCGCGCGAGGGATCGCCGCTGCCGATATCGGCGTGGGCAAGCGCTGCCGTGCGTCCCATGCGCTCTGTGAACGCGGGTAGAGTGGCGAGAAAATCTCCGAGGATCAAGTGATCCGGCTCAGGCCGCACATCCTCTGGGCAATGGAGGATCCTGTCAAAGGCGAAAATCTCACGCTGTGGAAACTGCGCTCTCAAGAAGTCGTAGGTTCGCCCCTTGCCGAGCCCAATCTCCAGTATCGAACCGGGGCGGACGGAGACGACGGCACCGGCGAAGCGCAGACAGGCGCGTTGAGTGCAAAGACGCGCAATCATGCGAGATAAACGATCTTGAGATGTCGACATCTAATTGAATGCGTTGCCTAAAGCAGTTCGAGTTATGCGGTCGATGAGTACAGCGCGACGGAAGCTGAAGCGGACACCATTTCGCCAGCCAGGCCCATTCCGCGTCAACAACGCGAGAGCTATACTCCGGGCCTCGCCGTCGATGCTCAGGCGCGATCCCGGGAGGGCGAGATGAATAACGGCTTACCTGAATCGATCACCTATGTCGTCATCGGCGGCGGAGTGCACGGACTCAGCACGGCCTGGCACCTCGCCATGGAGCTCGAGGCCAAGGGCAAGGGCGGCGGTAAGGACATCATTCTGCTGGACAAGACCGAGCCGGGCGCCGGGGCGACCGGAATCGCCTGCGGCTGCGTGCGCAACTTTTACATGACCGAACCCATTCACGCCATTCTGCGCCATTCCGTCGACGTCTGGAGCTACGATCCAGTGGCTTTCGGATTTCAGCAGGTCGGATATATCTCCTGCGGCGAAGCGAATCAGATCGCGGACTATGAACGGATCCACAAGAGTCAGAACAGCGTCGACTATCCGTCGGATATCTACGTAGGAAAAGAGGCGCGTGAGTTCCTCTCCGGCATCTGGCCCGATTTCAAGCACCACAGCATCGAGGTGGTTCTGCACGAAAAACCCAGCGGCTACGCCGGCACCGCTCAGGCAGTCGAAGGGCTCTCCCGGATGTGCCGGCGCCACGGCGTGAGCATCTATTCCGGGGTCGAGGTCGAAGGCTACGAAATCACCGGCGGTCAGGTCAGCGCGGTGCGCACCAACCGGGGTAATGTTCGATGTGACATCGCCATCCTCGGTCTCGGCGCATGGACGCCGCAGCACTGGAAGATGCTGCAAAAGCCGATGAAGATCGACGTGGGCTACCGCGACGGTTCGGAAGTCAAAGACAAGGACATGTGGACCTACTGGCGGCTGGAGGAGGGAGAAATCTACTACGATGGCCCGTATTACACCCGCGATAATCGTAATCCGCCGGTGCTGCACATCGAGCTGATGAACACGCCTGTCAAGGACCCCGCAAACGGAACGGAGCTCAAGGACAACGTCTATATCTACTGGAAGAACGGCACCGAGCGCATGGAAAGACCCGGCATCCAGGGCGGCGCGATTCCAGTCAGGCTCGGACCGGACGCAAGCGTGGAGCCGTACGGTCACGCCAACGATGCCTACCAGGCGGGGGAGGACTTTGCCGACTACATCACCGCCTGCATGGGGATGTTCATGAAGCGCTTCGAGGGGATCCGTTCCAGCTTCAAAGAACGCAGAAATGGCGGCATAGGCGCATTCACACCCGACAACGTCCCTGTCGTCGACTGGATCCTGCCGAACGCGTTCATGATCGCGGACTCGAACCACGGCTTCAAAATGACCGGGCTGGGCAAGCTGGTGGCTAAGCAGCTGGTCAGCGGAATCGCGGTGGAGGAGCTCAAACCTTTCGCCTTCAGCCGGTATGAACAAGGTCAGGCGTTTGGTTCGGGCACCACCCACTGTCCGTGGGTCTGAACGTCGTCGCGCGACGGGTGACGAAAGGGTAGCTCGAGCCACCCCGGAAAAGGGGTCTGCCGCCCCGAAAGCGTGCGCACCTGCCCGCGATTCCCTCCATTCGGGCCGCTGAGAGAAGGTCTACTCTTGGCTCGTGAATGACAACTCCCGGTCCCTGAATGGGCGCCCCGCCTGGCTGACGTCGTCCGCCATCGTCCTCATCGTCGCCAACCTGGTGCCGCTGGCCGGAGCACTGCTGTTCAACTGGACTGTCTTCGAAATCATTGTCCTGTTCTGGGCGGAGAACGTTCTTATCGGCGCGCTCAACGTGCTCCGTATGTCGATCGCGGCCGGCGGGAATGCGATCGACCAGGCGCTCAAATTTTTTCTGATCCCGTTTTTCGTGCTTCACTACGGCATGTTCACATACGTCCACGGATGTTTGTCTTCATGCTGTTTGGCGGCGAGGAGTTGGGGTCGACCGGCTTTAAGGAAGATATCGGATTGCTGATGAGTTCCGTCCC
>DATIPL010000727.1:0-12817 GCA_035471965.1 Gammaproteobacteria bacterium | reverse complement strand
TGACGCGCTTGCCGATGTCGATGGGGCTCTCGCAGCCGGGATCAAGGGTATTCTGGTTCGGACGGGAAAGTATCAGCCCGGTGACGAAGCAAAAATCACCCGCCCGGGCGCCGAGGTCCTGGCCGATATCAACGCAGCCGTGGACTGGATCCTGGACGCATCCCGGACCCCTTGACGAAGATAGCGGAGAACGACATGGCAAAGACCTATGACTTCATTCACGACGAGGCAAGAAAGGCCCGCTTCGTTTCAAACGGATTGAGAGCATACTTCGAATACCGGGACCTCGGCATCGAGAACGCAAGCAGGGGGGATTTCGTTGCCCACGTGATTCGCGCGCGCCAGGGGGACAACGCAACGGGCGTGTGGCACCGGCACGAGTGCAGCTTTCAGATGATCTACGTGCTCGAGGGTTGGGCCAGATTCGAATACGAAGGCCACGGGGTGCACGTGCTCCACGCCGGGGATTGCGTGCTTCAGCCTCCCAACATCCGTCACCGCGAAATCGAGCACTCGGCGGACTTCGAAGTGCTGGAAATCGTCTCTCCTGCCAACTTCGGCACCCGGGAGGAGGGCTGATTCACACAGAAATACCGGGATCCCGATCCGCAGCGGCCCGATTGACGATGCCCGGGCCTCTCAGAGGATTTCGGTCTCCACCTCGGTTTTCACCGAATTGGCAATGAAGCAAAGCTCGTGTGCCTGATGATGCAATTTTTCCAGCTGCTCGCGGCCCGGCCGGGCCTCCTTGGAGAAAACGATTCTTGGCCGCAGCGTGACTTGGGTCATCGCCATCCTGCCCTCCTCGTTCTTCGCCATGACTCCGGCGGCCTCGTCCACGTACTCATCCACCACAAACTTCGCTTTGCCGGCGAGATGAAGAAAGAACAGCATGTGGCAACTGGATAATGACGCCACGAAAGCTTCTTCCGGGTCGACGTATTCCTGGATGGACATGGGGGCCGGCACAACGTGTGGAGAGGGTGAAGCGGGAATCTCGGCTCCGCCGTCAAACTTCCAGATATGGGCGCGACTGTATCTTCCGTCGAGGAAATTCTGACCATTGCGCTGCCACGAGACAGTGGCAAAGTGTTCCGACATGACTTGTCTCTCCTGATCGAAATAGTTTGACGTTCGGAGATGTCAGCAAACGGGCCGGGAAAGCAGCGCCGATCCGCCGGCACCGCTTCAGGGTGCTATTGCGATCCCGTCGACATTGAAACCCCAGATCCCGAAGCCTCGATGCCGCGCTATGCGCTCGCCGACGTGATAGGCGAAAGGCGCATCGGGAAGGGCAACCGCCCAGCCGCGCTCGATCAGGTAGGCACCCAGGTCCTGTTCACCAACCCGGCAATAGGCGGCCATGCTGCCGTCATTGTATCTTCCTCCCAATTTACAGCTGACGAATCCCTGAATCTTGAAGCGCAGCGCTCGGGCGGCGCGGGATCCGCAGCGAACGGGTTGGATACGGTGCTCGCAGATCCTCTCCGTCTCCGGAATGTAGATGCCGTAGAGGCGTAAATGTCGGCCCGCCACCTCCAGCGTCGCGTCATCGCGGACGATGGCGTAAGTCCTGAGCTCGTCGACGCTGCGCGACGCCGGCGACACCAGCAGTAGACCTGCCACAACCGCCGCGAGAAGAATCATGCGCCAATCTGTCTGCAGCGAAGTCGCACGGGCGTCAGCTCGGCGTCGAAGGCACTTCATCGTCTTCCGCTCCCGGCCACTCGCTCGAAGCGACCTGTTGCCTTTCGGGTGAGACAGCTTAGCGCGAAAATGCTGAACAAGGCATGAACGCGCGGCACCGGGATGAATGCTGGAAGCCCAGGACTTATCCTGCCGCCCTTTTTTCACTGACGACGTAAGGCCTTAGCGCCGGCCAGTCCGGCTCGAAGCCGAGCCCTGGCGCATCGGGAAGGTTCAGCGTGGGCAGGGTCGGGTCCATCAGCGGGTGCGGCGGGACCTCGAAGCTGACGAAAGCGGTCTCCAGCAGCGCCGGTTCCGGCATTGCCGCGATCACGTGGGCGGTGGCGAGATAGCCTGGGCCCCAATAAAAGCTGTGGGGGACCACGCGCACGCCGCGGGCCTGGGCGACGTCGATCATCTGGCGCATCGGGGTGATGCCGCCCACCTTGGCCACGCTCGGCTGGACGATATCCACCGCGCCGGCTTCGAGACAGCGTTGAAGCTCGTGCAGCGTGTGCACGTTCTCTCCGGCGGCGATGGCGACACCTTCCTTGCGCACCGCGGCGAGGCCTTCGAAGTCGTCCGGTGGCCACACGGGCTCTTCCAGCCAGTGAAAGTTCTTGTCGCGTATTTCCCGCGCGACCCTGCGCGCCTCGTCCACGGACCAGGGACAGTTTACGTCCAGGGTGATCTGCACCTCGGCGTCGACGCTTTCCCGCGCCGCCATGAACGCCGGCACTTCACGCTCGTGCAGCTTGATCATGCCGAAGCCCGCATCCCGGGCGCGGACGCAGTTGCTCGCGATGGCCTCGGCATCACCGCCATAGCGCATGAGGCTCGCGTAGCGCCGAAGCTCGCCGTGGCGTCCGCCGAGCAAACGGTAGAGCGGCTCGCCGGCACGCTTGGCGGCCAGGTCCCACAGGGCGGTGTCCACGGCCGCGAGCGCATACATCACCGGCCCTTGGCGGCCGAAGCCGAAGAATGATCGGTGGGCCTGACCCATCAGAGAAGGGACGTCGCCCGGATCGCGGCCGAGAAACCACGGACCGATCTGCGATTCGAGCGCCGCTTCAGTCGCCGGATTGACAAAGTGACCGAAGCCCTCGCCCCAGCCGCTCAGGCCGTCGTCAGTGTCTATCCGCACCATGAACGATTCCATTTTGAGCCAGGGCGTGAGCCCCGGCCGCATCCCCTGCCGTTTGCCTCCGGTCTCGAAGGGGATCGATACGCGAATGGCTTCGATGTTTTCAATTTTCATGCGCACGTCCACTCTCAGTTCGATTTTTTCCGAACAGCAGCATGAGCACCGCGATCCCTACGAAAGCGTTCATCAGCGCGAATCCCGCCGTGTACGCCCCGGTCTGCTGTACCAGCAGGCCGAAGGTCGACGGTCCGACGACGATGCCGATGAAGGTGAACATCAGCACGCCGCCGGTGGCGGCACCGACCTGCTCCTGGGAGACCACCCGGGCAACCTCGGCGAGGTAAATTCCGTTCCAGCCCACGGCCGTGGCGCCCATCACCGCTGAGACGAGCATGATCGTGAATAGGGGCCAGCCCGGCGTCATCTCGTTTGCCGTCAAGGTGCTCAAGATGATGCCGACGCCGATGATCGTCAGAAGCGTGCGCGACGTCGCCAAGCGGTCGCTCAACCATCCCCAAACGATCCTGGCCACCACACCTGCCCCCTGCATCACCGAGAATACGGCGCCCGCTACCACCAAAGACAGCGTCACGCGATCCACCAGGAAGGTCACCAGAAATGCGAACAGGCAAAGCTGCATCGCGCCGAAGGTGAACGCCACCACCGCCATAGGTCTCAGCGAGGGTGTTCGGATCACCAGAAGCACGGCTTGCCACGGCGCGCCGACGCTTAGTTTGAATTGTGGATCGCGGTCATCGTCGAGGCGGTCACGAAGCGGCTGAACGCAAATGATGGCGAGCGCGATGATGACGGCGACCGTAATCACCGCCGGGCGCCAGCCGAAATTATCCGCAATGGGCGGAATAAGTAATCCCGCAATCATTCCGCCCACCGGCACCGCGCTTTGCTTCAGCGAAAACACCAGGCCCCGGCGCGCCGCCGGGGAGACCCGGGCCAGTACGTGGCTCGCGCCAGGGGTCGCGAGTCCGTATCCCATGCCGACGCCCAGTGCGCAGGCGAGTAGCGTTGTCGTCTGTCCGTTCAGCGCCACCAGCAGGGCGGTCACAGCGACAACCAGGCTCATCTGATTGACACGCACGCCTCCGTAACGCCGCACCAGCGAGCCGCTGAACAATGTCAATACCGCAGCTCCGGCGAACACCGAGGACTGGTACAGGCCGATCACGTAGGAATCGATACCGACGTCCGCCGAAAGGGCAGGCGCCAGCACCGGCATCGTCACCACGGCGAGCATGGTCATTGCCTGGACCAGCATCATGGCCACCAGCGGCCACAGGACCGGCATCGGATTTCCCTCCCGGTAGGAAGTTCAAGAGACTAAAGCTCGGGCAAAGTGGATGCCAATCGAGCAAAAAATGGAAACCGAGGCACTCGACAATCGCGACTGACCATCGAGCAGGCGCCGCCGGCCCCTGCTCAGCGCAGACACCGCCAGGCGCTTCCCGGGAACGAAGTGTTGACATCGTCGCCGGGAGGGGGGTGAACGATCGCCCCGAACTCGGCCGAATCGCCGAAATGAGACAGGGAGCGCTTACATCGCAGCCCCCGTTTTCAGTCGAATGTCTCGCAAGGCGGGCGGTTCGCGGACATTCCATGACCACGGCATCCGGTTGCCTCAGCAACAGAAAAATCCGGGAAAACGGCGCGGGAATGGGTGTTCCGATCCCTCATCCAGTCTGGCTGTCGGACACGACGGGGCGGTCGTTTTGCGCCCCCTCTGCCGCTCTGTCTTCAGTCACGCGGTGGTTTGGCGCACACCTTTTCATAGGGGTGGCGGGTCTTCAACCGGCCCACGTGTTCGAATACGTCCAGCGTTACCTCGTACGCGGCCTCGGTGATCTCCACGTGAGGCGTCCAGCAGCCGAGCTTTTGATACGCGGAAATAGTCTCCGTAAGGACCTCGATTGGAGTTTCAGGGAAATAACCGGCCTCGGCTTCGGCAATTTCACTCGCCGGTCTTTCGTTGATGTACTGTCGCGTCTTGCGGTAAGCACGCATGAACGCCTTTGCCATGTCGCTCTTGAGCCACTCCTTGGTTGTCGCAAGGCTCGAGAAGCCGCAGGGACCGATAACCTCGCCGACGGAAGCCACCACGTAACCCACGCCATCGTGCTCCAGCTGCTGAGGCGCAGGCCCCTGCTGATGGATGTAATCACCGCGGCCCTCGCGAAATGCTTTGTCCATGGCCGCACCGTTTCCGGCATCGATACTGTCGATAGCGTCGTAATCGAGACCCGCCTGATGACATGCAAACTTGAACATGGCCAGTGGCTGGCCGCCGTGATCGACCAGGACCTTCTTGCCGCGCAGCTTGTCCCAGCGAAAGCCCGCATCCGGCTCTCGGCCGGTGAGGAAAAAACCGTCCTTCTCGTTTATCTGAGCGAAATGGACAGCCGCGGGCGTTTGCCCTTTCTCCAAAGACGTCAATCCCTGAGACAGGGCCGACTGCACCACGTGAGCGCTGCCGTCCACCAGTGCGTCGATGGCTGACTTGCCCGCTGGCGCGACCGAGTGAGTGGGCTTTAACCCTTCCTTTTCGAGGAATCCTCCAGACATCGTGGAGATGAGTGGGCTGTAGAAAGCAGAAAATCGAGTGAACTGTATGTGAATGTCATTCATTGATTGCTCTTTTTCATCTGAAAGTTGACCAGGAAAAAGTCCCAAGGCGGATCTTTCAGGCGATGGTAAATGAATCTTGGGTGATTTTCCCGATCTGGGCCCACTACTTCATTCACCATCTAAGCTTGCCCAAGCAACAATCTGTCGCGCCGTGATGGTCCAGAACTGCGTTCGTGATTGTCCGATGTGCGCTTGAGTTCTCGCAATTTCAATCGAGCGTTTTTCATTCCAGGAATTGAGACCGCTGACGCAACTTTCACGCTCCGCTGCCGATAACCTTCGTGTCCCGAGCGGTCGCCGGACCGGGCTATCCGGGGCGGGATGGGGCAGCCCGACTCGTGCACTTTCGGAGCATACAGTTCAACGGCGAGAAACATGCAGAACCGCATATTGTCAGTGCTATGTGCCACGGTTACGGGCGCCATACTCGTCGCGGCCGCGCCGGCACGTGCTGCCAGCGACCTCGATGCCGATCTGTTCTATCGCGATGCCCTCAGCGATCAGTATCGCGTCGAGCAAAGGGAAATGCCCCGCAGTCTGTCGTTCAAGTTTGCCAGCCTCTATAACCGAATCATGGACACGGCCGCAAGGATCGCGGATTTCACTCACCTTGATCGCACCACAATGAGCTCGCCCGGCATCGGCATCGGTTTTCAGTCTCTCGACCCGATGGCCGATGTCGATCAGCTTGATCCGGAAACCACCCGACGCCTGATTCCGGGAATCGATGATGAGCCTGACGATGGCTTTTCGCTACGAGTCCATTTGTCTGACGATCATGCGCCGCTGGTCGACCCATCGCCGAGAAAACCGAGCGACCCGATCAAGGATAAAATCTGGCTTGCCCTGGGCGCCCGGTATCACCACTCCGAACGGCTTTCAGTGGATATCGGCTATGAACACCTGTGGGTGAACGAAACGACCTTTGATCGGCCGGGCGGAATCGGCAGCGACATCATGGGCGATTATCGATCTGAACTGGACTTGATCGGCGCCCGGCTGCGATGGGCCTTCGATTGACCCGCAAAGCGGTGGTTTAGAAGATAAAGTTTTTATCGGTAGATTTTTATTACCGAATATTTCCGCAGGGTTACAAATGGACCAGGCTCGCTGCCATGTGGTGTGACCTGGACTGAGTTTTGTTCCCATTTTGTTAGCTGATTCGCAGATCCTTCCCAATTCACCTTCTACATTTAATTTCAGATACCTGCGCGCTCCTGCCCGGTACGCGGGGGATTACGGGCTCGCGCCAGCCAACTGTCTTCAAAGCCAGCCGCCGGGTTGCCGGAAGCAGCCTTACAAAAAGGGGATACAACGATGTCTCTTTACGACATTTTCATGATTACACCGGATCCGGTGGTTTCAGGACTTATCTGGTTCCTGGCGCTGACGGTGGGCCTTTACCTAGCCCGTGTCCCGATGCATCAGGCGATCAAATCGTCTACGCGCGTGCTCCACAATGCTTTCAGGCTTTCGGCTGTCTCTGTGCTGCACGCGGAGCAAAAACTGGGCGAAAGAAATCGCGTGGTGTTACTCAACCATGGTCGGGACGCCGCTGAACGCATAATCGAGCGGGAGATCGAACGCATGGACGGAACCGTGCGCCGCGATCTGTCGGAATATCCGTCGCTGCACCGCAAGATCAGCGAGACTCTCGGAAAGATTGAAGAAGACTACAAACAAACCGGCGAGATTCCGCCCTCTCCCCTGGCGTGGACCCAGGCGGTACAGGCGGTCGCCAAGCTGCCATCCAAAAGCGACCCGATGGTCGTCGAGATCCTCGAGGACATCCACAAGTCTCTTGTAAAAGCACACGATAAGGCGCTCGTCGAGTACCGGAAGGCCAGCGCTGAGCGACACGGCCTGCTCAAGAACCTCGTGCCCTATTGGAGAAACATTCAGCGTCGCCTCGATGAGGTGGACAAGCACATCAACAGCCTCCTCGAACGGTCCGAGATCATTGCCAAGCATATCGAGGACTACAAAGAAATCCTGGCGAAGAGCGATCGCGCCCTTCGCATCTTGTCCTCCTCGGCGCTGAATCAGTTCTTCATCTCGGCGTTCGTGCTGGCGGTGGCGGTCGGGGGCGCGGCGATCAACTTCAGCCTCATCGCCCGACCCATGGCCGAGATGGTCGGTGGCCAGACCCTGGTCGCCGGCTTCCAGATGGCGGACGTCGCGGCGCTGGTCATTATTCTGGTGGAGATATCCATGGGGCTGTTTCTCATGGAGTCCCTGCGCATTACCCGGCTGTTCCCGGTCATCGGCGCGCTGAAGGACGTAGTGCGCCAGCGCATGGTCTGGATAACGTTTTCCATCCTGTTCATTCTCGCCAGCGTCGAGGCGGGGCTTGCCTTCATGCGAGAAATGCTGCTCGAGGACGAGCTGGCCACCAGCGCCATTCTGCGTGGTGACGCCATCGGCAGCGTGGTCGGAGACTTTTCCTGGATAACCACCGCAGCGCAGATGTGCATGGGGTTCATCCTGCCTTTCGCGCTGGTATTCGTGGCGATTCCTCTGGAGTCCTTTGTCCACGCCATGCGGACCGTCCTCGGACTCGCCGCAGCCGTTTTCTTGAGAGCGCTCGCCTACGTGCTGCGGCTTCTGGGCAACGTATCGCGGCACGGGGGCAGCGTTCTTCGAGACGTCTATGACCTGTTCATCTTCGTTCCGCTCTCGGTGGAACGGATGGTGAAGTCGAATGGGGAACGGAAGAAAAAGGCCGGCCCGAGTTCGATCGACGTGATGAGCGACGACGAACCAACACAAATCATCGCACGATGAAGAGGGTATTCGTGATGAAACGAGTAACCATAATTGCAGCTTCGCTACTCATGTCCGTCCTTATCGGCGGATGCAGCGGCGAGGCGAAGCCGAACAACCGCGGCGTGTATCTGCTTATCGATACCTCCGGCACTTACGCCAAGGAGCTCGAAAAGGCTCAGCAGCTGATCAACGTCATTCTAGTGCGGCTGGAGCCCGGAGATTCCTTTGCCGTCGGGCGTATAGACACGGGCAGCTTCAGCGAAAAGGACATCGTTGCCAAGATGACTTTCGATGATCGTCCCAGCGTCGCGAACAAGCAGAAGCGTCAGTTCAGGGAAATGATCAACCAGTTCGTGCAAAAGGTGAAGCCGGCCCAGCATACCGATATCACCGGTGGCGTCCTTCAGGCGATCGAGTATCTGAACGAGAAGAACACCGGCAAGAAGGACGTATTAATCTACTCGGATCTGGAAGAGGATCTGCCCAAGGGCTACGTGCGTGACATCCCGCTTCAGCTCGCGGGCTTCAGCGTCACCGCGCTCAATGTGACGAAGCTTCGGGCCGACAACGTGGATCCTCGAAAGTACCTCACCCGCCTCGAAGACTGGCAGACACGAGTCGAGGAAGGTGGCGGGCGGTGGAATGTGATCAACGACATGGACCGCCTGGAGCGAATCCTGATCAACTGACTGCACGCTTACGCGCCCTCGAAAGACCTTTAATGCGGCTGGGGCCTTCGGCCCCAGCCGCTTTTTTTCGCTGATCAGATACCGATCCGCTCAGTCGTCGTGGTGCGCGATATCACCTTTCTTATACAGGAACTCGTCCATATGCGCGGCGAAGTCCTTGCTGTTGCGGCGAATCCACTCCAGCACCATGGATGCGTGCTCCATTTCCTCGCGCATATTGTGCAGCAGGATCTCCTTTAGCTCTTCGTCCTCGCAGTCGTCCGCGCGCTGCTGATACCAGTCCACCGCTTCGAGCTCTTCCATCAGGGAGACGATGGCGTGGTGCATAGCAAGTGTTTCCTTGCTCAGGCGCTCACGGGGCGCGTGCAAAGTATTGCTGGAAGCCCCCATCAAATATTCTCCTTTTCTGGGTACACGGTCGTTCTGTGATCAGTTGAATGACTGAAATCCGCCAGGCTCGATTTTCATGAATTCGCTCCTGCTTGGCAATCACGGACGACGGTGGCCGGATCTCCCGCGCTTGACCGACCCCCGATTCAAACGCCGTCGGCCAGATCGACGATGACCGCAATCAGCCCCTCGACGACCCGCGCGAAGCGGTCGTATGCGAGGATGCCGGGCGTATCTCTGGACGTGTGATACTCGTGATAACGGTAGAGCGCCGTGTCCGTAACCATCACCGCCGGCAGCCCCTGCTGCCAGAAGGCCCAGTGATCCGACCATCCCACGCCGGGGATCCGCTCCGGAGCGGCGAGACCCTCCGACGGGAAGCGGGCGTTTTCCCGAAATGCGCTTACCATTCTGCGCACCAGCGTCTTGGAGGCAGGATTGCCGACGAAGCCGACGAAATTGCCGATGTCGGGATAGAAGTAGCTCAAGGGAAACGGATAACGCTGGGTGCCGGAATCGTCGGTGTAATAACCGATTGTCTCCAGCGACACCATCGCCACCACGTGCGCGCCCTGCTCCATCACGTGCCGGGCGTAACGCACGCTTCCCATTGACTCGGTGTAAGAAAACGGCTCTTCTTCGTTGACAAAGGCCACCAGGCGTATGCCGCGCTTGAAGGCCCGTCCCCGGAGCGCCCGGCCGATCTCAAGCAGCGCGGCGACGCCCGAGGCGTTGTCATTGGCGCCAGGCGAGCCCTGCACAGAATCGTAATGGGCGCCCACAACAACGACCCCGGCTTCCGGATCCCGGCCAGGGATCATTCCCTCGACGTTGCGCACGGTAGTGCCGCGAACGACAAACTCCTGAAGCGCAACCTGATGCCCCGAGGACTCCAGGCTTTCCGCGATTTGCCCGGCGGCGCGCTCCAGCGATCGGTGTCGGAACAGGTTACGCTCACCGATGTCCCCCGCGAGAAACCTCACATCCGATTCGAGGCGCTTCGCCAAGGCGGATTGCGCCGACGAAAGCGGCGGCAGCGCGCCCTGGTACGACCTCCCCGGCATGTCGATGACAACCACCTGGGTAAACAGGAAAATTGTCGCCGCCGAAGCGATGATCAGCAGGATCAGAAACGGGCCCGCTCGACGCATTTCAAAGTGGGAATAACAGTCGGCTCGGAACGATTCTCGAATCTTGTCGTCCTTGATTCAACAGGCCGTGGCGCGGATTCGCCTCGGGAGCCCGCTGCGGCCGGCGACCACAAACAGGAGACGAGCAACCCGGCGGCTTTCAGCGCACGAGAAGAATCGGACAGGGTGCCTCGGCCAGCATTTGCCTGAGACCTTCCCCTCTCAGAATCGGATTCTCCGCTGCTATCACGATGCCGCTCGTATCGGAAAGTGCCGCAAGCTGACACAGTCGCTGTGGAGTCGGGTGCGTGCATTCCACCAGCATGGCCTTCAGCCCGCGATCCGAGAGCAGGCTGTCAACCCTCTCCCGGAGTGTGTTTGTCTCTACATTTTCACTCGGCACGAGAACGACACGAACTTCATGGCTGCCTTCACGTTGCAGGCTTGTCGCCGCGTCGAGCGCCTTCATACCGCCGTCCGATCCATCGAAGCAAACCAGCGGGGTGCCGCTTGACGACACGCCGGTCCGATAGACCAGCACCGAACGCGGACCTCTCTCGATTGCGGCCATTGCTACGGAACCGGGTCGTCCACGGCCCAGCCTGCCGCGGCCCGAAAAGCCCACGACAAGCAGATCTGCGTCTGAGGCGGCGGTGACGATCTCGGATTCGACGCGACCGCGCAAGATCCTGAACGTAGTCCGCAAGTGAAGGCGGGCAGCCATCGACTCGAGCATTCGTTGCGCGCGTGCGCACTCGCTCTTTATATGACGTTCCAGATCTCGGCGATCCAGTGAGCTGGCTTCACCGGATGGGAAACTGACCAGGCGGCTCAAGGGGTGCTCGGCGAGATTGATGAGGTTGACGTCCTCGACGAACAGGCCCTCCAGCACCGCTTTGAAGCGGGAAGCCAGAATTACCGCCGCCTCTGCGGCCGCCTGCGCATGGAGGGAGCTGTCCATCGCCACGACGATACGGCGCAACGCAAATCTCGCTTCAGCCGGGGATTTTGTCGTCACCATTGCTGCTCGCACCGGCAGCCGCTTTCGCGAGTCTCGCGAATTCGGCGAGTTGATTCTGCACCAGCGAATTCACGGTTCCTTCCGGAAAAACGCCTTCCTCGTCCGGCTCTCCGGCCGACATGCCGGTGAGAAGCTCGATGCCCTGATCGATAGACTCGACGGCGTAGACATGAAACTCCCCGCGGCCGGCTGCTTCGACGACGTCCTCGCGAAGCATCAGGTGCTTCACGTTCGCGGCGGGTACGAGCACGCCGTGGTGCCCGTTCAGGCCGCGCGCCCGACAAAGATCGAAGAATCCTTCGATTTTCTCGTTGATGGCGCCGACGGGCTGTACCTGACCGCGCTGATTCACCGATCCCGTTACGGCGAGACACTGTTTAATCGGCACCCCGGAAATCGCCGAAATGAGCGCATATAGCTCGCTCGACGACGCGCTGTCGCCGTCGACGCCCGCATACGATTGCTCGAAGACCAGGCTCGCGGACAGCGCCAGCGGAAAACCGCGCGCGTACGCCTCGCCGAGGTAGCCTGCAAGGATGAGAACCCCTTTCGAATGCAAAGGCCCTCCGAGCTCGACCTCGCGCTCGATATCCAGCAGCTTGCCCTGTCCAAGCCGCACCCGCGCGGTTATGCGACTCGGCTTTCCAAACGCGAAGTCTCCGAGGGAAACCACGCTCAGGGCGTTGACCTGGCCGGCGACCGCGCCATCGGTGTCAATGATGACGTTTCCCCTTTGAATCTGCTCGAGGCTGCGCTCACGCAATCGGTCCGCCCGGCGTATGGCCGCATCGATCGCCTTCTGCACCTCTCCGGAGCCGATAACGCTGAGCCCGGCCCGACCGGCCCAGTAATTCGCCTCCGTCAGCAGATCGTCGATGAGTCCAACGCGCAGCGTGAGCTTCTCCCCATCCATCGCAAGGCGCGATGCATGCTCGATTACCCGCGCCACCGCGGGGGAGTCGAACGGCCTGAGATCCTGCTTGCGCGCCAATCGACCAATGAGGCGGGCATAAAGTCCAGTGGTTTCGTCGCTGCGAATGGTGTCATAGTCGAAATCCGCCGCAACTTTGAACAGGGTCTTGAATTCGGGATCGAGCTCGCTCAGCAGGTAGTAGATCATCGGCTCACCGACCAGCAGAACCTTAATCTTCAGCGGGATCGGCTCGGGGTCGAGCGACACCGTGCTCGGCAAACCCATTGCCTCATACAATCCCTGAATACGGATCTCCTGAGAATGAAGGGCGCGCTTGAGCTCCTCCCAGACAAAAGGCTGGGTGAGCACCTTACGGGCATCCAGAACCACAAAGCCGCCGTTCGCCTCGTGGAGTATCCCGGGCTTGATAAGGTTGAA